>JAICHN010000053.1 GCA_025924845.1 Chloroflexota bacterium
CGCCGTCGGGCACGGGTAGATACGCGTCGAACAGTTCGTGGTTGATTGGACCTACCCCAATGAGGAAGCCACCCCGTGCTTTCACCTGAGCCGCGTTACTGAGGATCTCGACTCGCGCGTCGTCGTTCGCGGTCAGAATGACACAGGGCGTGCCGGGGCCAATCAGGGCAATGGCATAATGCTTCAACTCGCCGCCCGCCAGGCCCTCGGCGTGGATATAGCTCACTTCCTGCACCTTGATCGCCGCTTCCTGAGCGACCGGGAAGTTGATGCCCCGTCCTATGACATACAGATCGCGCGTAGCGCGAAGCTGATCAGCCAGGCCGCGCACTCGCTCAAGATAGTCAGGGGCGATAAGAGCCTCAATGCCCGAACCAAGATGGGTGAGGAGGGCGCGGCCGTGCGCGGCTTGTCCGGCACAAGCATGGGCAAGCAGGCCGAGCACCGCGATCTGGCCCAGGGTGGCCTTCGTCGAGGCCACCGCCTTCTCCGGGCCCGCGTTCACGAGAAGTGTATAATGCGCTTTCCGGGTCAGCATCGATCCCGGGCTGTTGACCACGGCCACGATCCTGCTCCCTCGGGCCAACGCCACCTCAACCGCCTCGAGGAGGTCTGCTGTCTCGCCGCTCTGCGAAATAGCAATCAGCAAGGTACGTTCGTGCAGGGAGTGGCGATAATTCTTGAACTCGGAACCAAGGATGGCCGAGGTCGCGCGGCCCGCGATGTCGGCGAACAGGTAGGTGCCGATGCGTCCTACCACGCCCGCCGTACCGCAGCCGACGAAGCACACTTCCTGAGCGATGCGAAGCACGGCAGCCACTTCATCGAGAAGGACACCCGGCTGGTTAATCGCCCGCTGCACCGCGTCGCGCTGCTCGAGGATTTCCTTGATCATGAAGTGCGGATGCGCGCCGCGCTCGGCTCGGGTCGGCTCCCACTCCACTTCCTCGAAGCTGGAGGGTAGGACCGCACCGTCGGCCATGTCTACCACGCGTATCCCGCTATCAAGTACGGCCATCTGGTGATCGCCCAGCCAGAGCACGCGTGTAGTCAGAGCGAGCAGAGCCGGAACGTCGGACGAAATATAGAGTTCGGGCGAGATTGGGTCACCGCCCAAACCCAGCACGATGGGCGAACCAGTCTTTGCCACCACCACCTGCCCGCCTACGCCAAGGGCTACGATGGCATTGCGCCCGCGCAACCGGCTAAAGGCATGACGTACGGCCTCGGGAAAGGCGTGAGTGACCAAACCCGTTTCAATAAGGTGTGCCACGACCTCGGTGTCCGTCTCGCTGCCAAAGCAATGTCCGGCTGTCAACAACTCCTGCTTCAGTTCGTCCGCGTTCTCGATGATCCCGTTGTGAAGCACGGCGACCTGTTTATCACAGGACAGCTGAGGATGAGCGTTGCGCTCCGTTACCCCACCGTGGGTTGCCCAGCGCGTATGGCCGATCGCGATCCCTGCCGGCTCCAACTCGGCCATGCCGAGAGCGTCTGCGTCGACCGCGCCAATCTTGCCCACGGCCCGGACCAAGCGAATTTCGCCATCGACCAAGGAGGCTACGCCCCACGAGTCGTAGCCGCGATACTCCAGCCGCTTGAGTCCTTCCCGAACGAGCGTGGCGGCGTCGAGCCGCTGCCCCAGATAGGCGAAGATCCCGCACATGGCAGTCTCCCGTGGGGCCTGATCGGCCCGCTCAATACACCCATTGGCCGAGCACGTCCTCCAGCGCCCATTTGCTGATCGCCCCGGCCCGGAGCACAGTCGGGCGATCCGGGTTGGTCAGGTCAAGGACGGTCGAAACTACGCCGCCTGGCGCCCGCCCTCCATCCAGAATGCCGGAGAGGCCGGACGGAAATGTTTCACGAACCGTACTTGCCTCGACCGCGGGCGGCGAACCGGACAGGTTCGCGCTACTGGTGGCCAGGGGGACGCCGACGGCTCGGATCAACCGGCGCGTCAGTGTATGGTCGGGCAGGCGGACCCCGATACTGGTCCGACTCGGCGCCACTTCCTCCGGCAAACCTGGATGTCGGGGCACTACGACGGTGAGCGGACCTGGCCAGAACCAGGCAATGACCGAAAGGGCCTGGCCGGAGACGGTGGCCGCCACCAGCGAAAGATCGGCGGGATCCGCGATCAATATGGGCAACGCCTTCTCGGCCGATCGTCCCTTGAGCGCAAACAGGCGCGCAATCCCTTCGCGCGAAAAAGCGGATGTGCCCACGCCGTATACCGTATCGGTAGGGAAGGCCGCCACCTCGCCGGCACGCATAGCAGCGGCAAGTGCCGCGATCGGCTCGTCTGCCGCTTGGTTCTCCCGCGACGGCGGAATGGCGCCCAGTGGATCAGGCATGGTGAGCCGAAAACCGGTAGAGAGGTGAGGCACTGCATATCACGCCCCTATGGTAACAGAGGATCCGCCCGCGGCGGGGCTTTTGTGGAGCGGCGCTTCGGAGGAGGCGCGAGCATGGTAGCATGGTGAATGCTTAGCCATGTCCCTGGAAGGAATCGTCGTGCCGAAAATGACCCTGCCCGAGGTCAGTGCAGTCTCTGACCGTCAGCTTAGCTTGCTCGATCTACCAAGTCTGCCGGAATTGGAGGCCTGCATTCGTTGCGGGCTCTGCCTCTCCGTCTGCCCAACCTATAGACCTACCCAGGTAGAAACGAAATCACCGCGCGGACGAATCGCGCTGGTGAAAAACCTGGTTGAAGGCGGCATAGATCTGACCGACCGGGATCTGTCTCGGCATATGGATTTGTGCCTACAGTGTATGGCGTGCCATTCGGTATGTCCGACCGACGTAAATGCCGGAGAAGTCGTGGCGCGCGCCAAGTCCTACCTACGGGCCACGAACGACCAGGGACGCCTCAGGCAGGCTCTACGCAATGTGCTCTATGCCGAGATTTTTCCCCACTACCGGCGTATGGAGCTTGCCACGCTTCCTACTCGCCTCTATAACCGGAGCGGCATGCAGCGCCTAGCGCGCCGAAGCGGTCTGACTCGCCTGCTCCCGGCCCCGCTGCGCCGGATGGAGGAGATCCTCCCCGCGCGCTACCCCAAACCACTTCGCCCTCGGCTGC
Organism: Chloroflexota bacterium; assembly: GCA_025924845.1. Next base: position 3,086 of record JAICHN010000053.1, read on the forward strand.
CCCGACAGACCGAGGCGAGGGGCGCGGAGCGAGCGCAGGTCGCGTTTCACCTTACCTGCGTGAATAATGTTGTGCTGCCCGAGGCGTCCTCCGCATCGGTGCGCGTGCTTGCCTGGAATGGCTGTACTGTACAGGCCCCGGAGGGGGTGACCTGCTGCGGCGCGCCGCATGAAACCGAGGGCGAAATGGAGACGGCCCGGAAGCTGGCCCGCCACAACATCGCACTTTACGAACAATACGGTGATTCCCCGGTGATTAGCGACGCGGCGGCCTGCGGCGCCGTGATGAAGAACTATGGCCACTGGCTGGCCGGTGATCCGGCCTGGGCAAGCCGCGCCGCGGCGTTCAGCGCCCGCGTGCGTGATATTCATCAATACCTGGCGGAAATCGGCCTTCGGCCGCCCAAAGGTGAAGTACGCGCGACGGTCACCTATGACGATCCCTGTCATCTATGTCACGCCCAGGGCATTCGCGCGCAGCCGCGGGCTCTGTTGCGCGCCATTCCCGGTTTGCGTTATGTAGAGCTGCGCGACGCCGAATGGTGCTGCGGCAGCGCCGGAACCTATAATCTGAGCCAACCGGAGATGGCGGATCGTATCCTGGCCGACAAAATGGCGTGTATACGGGAAAGCGGCGCCACGATCATCGCCTCAGCGAACCCCGGCTGCCTCTTGCAGCTGGAAGTGGGCATGCGGCGATTCGGCATCCCCGGTCGAGTGATGCAAGTCAGCCAATTGCTGGACCTGAGCTACCGTAGGGGTATGGCGCGAGGGAAACATTCATGATTGAGGATCACAAGGTAGTAGACATCGTGGGAGGGACGCCGCTCACCGGTGGTTTCGCCCAGCTGTCCGGCCAGGCGCGCCAGGAAATCACGGCGTTGCTTGGACCTGACGGAGCACTGACGTCGGGAGCGGAACTTCAAGCCTATGCCTACGACGGCACCTTTCTCGAACATCGGCCCGAAATCGTGGCGCTGCCCCGTACCACGGAGGAGGTGGCGGCGATACTACGTATTGCCTCCAGGGAGCGCGTGCCCGTGGTGACGAGGGGCGCGGGCAGCGGCCTCGCGGGCGGTTCCGTGCCCCTGGCGGGCGGCATCGCTCTGGTCCTGACCCGCATGAACCGCGTACTCGAACTCGATCAGGTCAACATGATGATTCGCGTACAGCCCGGCGTCGTTACGGCCGATATCCACGCCGAGGCCCTGGCCCACGGACTATTCTATCCGCCCGACCCGGCCAGCCAACGGCAAAGCACGATCGGCGGCAATGTGGCGATGTGCGCGGGCGGACCGCACGGGCTGAAATACGGCGTTACCAAAGACTACGTTCTTGGCCTGGAAGCAGTCACCGCAGATGGCCGCGTGCTCCGCACCGGCGGGAAAATGATCAAGAACGTTACCGGCTATAATCTGGTCCAATTGCTGGTCGGCTCAGAGGGTACCCTGGCCGTGATCACGGAGATTCTGCTCCGGCTGCTCCCCAAGCCGCGCGCCACCCGCACCGCCATGGCTGTCTTTCCACGCATAGACGACGCAGCGCGCATGATTACGATCATCCTGAACGCGGGCATCATTCCCGCCACCATCGAAATCATGGATCAAGAGTCCATTCGCTGTGTCGAGGAGTGGCGGCACGCCGGGCTGCCGGTTGACGCCGAAGCGATTCTCTTGATTGAACTGGACGGTGAACCGGCAGCAATTGCCGTTGAGCTCGCCGACACGGCGGCGCTGTGCCATGAGCGTGGAGCGAGCGAAGTGCGAGTTGCCGCCGACGCCGCGGAAAGTGCCGTGCTTTGGTCCGCCCGTCGTTCCGTTTCGGCGTCCATGGCGCGGATTCGGCCCACCAAGCTGGGGGAGGATATCTCCGTACCGCGCGACGCCATTCCCGATGCACTGGAGGCCGTACGGGCTATAGCGGTCAAATACGGGCTGCGCATTCCGGTATATGGCCACATCAGCGACGGCAACCTCCATCCCAATATACTTTTCGACCGCCATGACCCTGAGGAAGTCAATCGGGTGAATCGCGCCGCGGCCGATATCTTTGACGCGACCATTCGCCTGGGCGGCACCCTGAGCGGCGAGCATGGGATCGGTGCGCTCAAGAAGGACTTCCTCGCGAAGGCCCTGGACCCGGTCGAGCTCGAGATGATGAAGAGAATCAAGAGGGCGTTCGATCCCCAGGGCATCCTCAATCCAGGCAAAGTGTTTGCCGAAACCCAGGACTGAACGGGCCCTACTCCCAGTCCCAGACCAGGTGCTTGGATATCGATCCCGTCTTGGCCAGCGCGTAATAGCTGTCTGCGAAGGCGCGCGCCTCCGCCTCATCGCTAAACAGGCGCTGCTCGACAAGGACGCGGGTGAGGAACGCTTGTCGTCCCCGCGTGGGCCGATCCGGGCCGATGATTTGCTCGACTCGCTCGACCAGGACATCAACGGGCACGTTCGCGCGACCGGCCCGGGAGAGAAACTTACGTTCTTCGTGACTGAATACGTGTTCCGACGGCAGATCGGTCCACATGACGGGCGTCCTCCTCTTTTCCAATGCCCAGTGCTTCGACGCGCCCGGGCGGGGCGGTTGGGCGCCTACCTTGAGGGGTACAATGACGTGGCGCGCAATGTCAAGCTGCTACACTGTAAAGCGGAAGGAGCGGGCGACGATTGGTAGACCTTGCGGCGCCTCCCGACCCAAGGGAACCAGCGGGCCGCGGCAGGTGGGCGAGCGCTGCCATGGCGGCGGCCTGGATTGCCGCAGTCGCGGGTTGGGCCGTCTCGGCCGCGCTACTGGCCTATAGCCATGGCCTGTCGGATCGGGTACGGGTTACCAGAGTGAATGCCCAGAAGGAACTGGCGGGCGTGAAGGGCCAGTTGGCTAAGTACGCGACCCTTCGCGACTATCTGACCTCACCCGATCTGCGCATTCTGCCTCTCAAGAATTGGGTAAGCGCGACTTCGAAGACCCGGGTCGAACTGATCACCCGACAAGGATCGTCACAGGGTATCGTACTGGCGGACAAACTCGCGGCTCCGCCTTCGGGTGAGATTTATGTGATCTGGCTTAAACCACGCGATCAGCGGTACAGACGTATCGGCACCTTCACCACGAACCCGGCAGGTGAAGGGATTGCACAGGTGAACAGCACGTTCCCCCTGGGGGACTTTCCTCTCCTGGCGATCAGCGTGGAACCGTCCCCGGTTCCGCGCATGCCAACTTCAGCGATGCTGTTCACGGTGAGCTTAAGCACGCCCCGTCCCGAGGCCGCACCGACCAGCGTGCCTACCGCAACCACGACGCCCGTGCCGATAGTTCGGCTGCCGCGCCTTCCGTAGCGTGAAAAGGACGTTCGAGATCACCGTGCCGGCAGGCGAGTCCGCTCACCTGCCGGCACGGTGATCATAAAGGGGTCTGCTTCCGAACAAGTCCCCTACGCATGCGCCGCAGTCGAACCGTTTGGCGAGGGACCGGTGGAAAGGATCTGGCCATCGATGGGGTCGAGACCAAGCAGCGCTTCGAACTGGGCCTTATCGAGGGTCTCCTCGTGTACCAGACGCTCCGAGATCTGCACCAGCTTGTCGCGGTGGCGTTCCAGAATTTCGCGGGCGCGGGCGAACGCGGTAGTAATCAAGCGGCGGACCTCTGAATCAATTTCCACCGCGACGACTTCCGAGTAGTTGCGCTGCTCGCCAAGATCGCGGCCCAGGAAGACCATCTCCTCCTTATGGCCATACGCCAGAGGTCCGAGTTTGTCGCTCATCCCGTACTCGGTGACCATCTTCCGGGCAAGCTTGGTGGAGCGCTCGATGTCGTTCTCGGCGCCTGTCGTCATCTCGCCGAAAATCAGCATCTCCGCTGCCTGGCCGCCCAGACTGAAGGCCAACGTATCCTCGAAATAGGAGCGGGAATAGAAATAGCGATCCTCGGTGGGGAGCAGCTGGGTGAAGCCGCCCGCCATACCGCGGGCGATGATCGTCACCTTGTGCAGGGGATCGAGATTGGGCAGCATGCGCGCGACGAGCGCGTGGCCAACCTCGTGATAAGCAGTCACTTGCTTCTCATGCTCCGATATAATGCGGCTCTTCCGCTCCGGGCCTGCCACGACGCGATCGATCGCCTCCTCAAGTTCCGGCATAGAGACCACCTTGTGGTTGCGGCGGGCGGCCAGGATCGCCGCCTCGTTGAGCAGGTTCGCCAGATCCGCTCCGGAGAATCCGGGCGTTTGCTTGGCGATCGTCTCAAGACTGACCGACTTATCCAGCGGTTTGCCGCGGGCGTGAACCTCAAGCACCGCCAAACGGCCACGAATATCCGGACGGTCGAGGATAACTTGGCGATCGAACCGGCCGGGCCGTAAAAGTGCGGGGTCAAGCACGTCGGGTCGGTTAGTAGCCGCGATCACGATCACATTGGTATTGGTGTCGAAGCCATCCATCTCGACCAGGATCTGGTTGAGGGTCTGCTCACGTTCATCGTGGCTACCGCCCAGGCCGGCGCCGCGCTGGCGACCCACCGCGTCAATCTCGTCCACGAAGACAATGCAGGGCGAGTTGCGCTTTGCCTGCTCGAAAAGGTCCCGCACGCGGCTGGCGCCGACCCCCACGAACATCTCAACGAACTCGGATCCTGAGATACTGAAAAACGGTACGCCCGCCTCTCCGGCCACGGCGCGCGAAAGCAGCGTCTTGCCGGTACCTGGCGAGCCAACCAGGAGCACGCCACGAGGAATGCGCGCCCCAAGCGACGCGAACTTCTCCGGATAGCGGAGAAACTCCACGACCTCGGATAATTCCTGCTTCGCCTCCTCGACTCCCGCTACGTCGGCGAAGGTAATCGACGGCCTATTCCCCGTGAACATGCGGGCGCGGCTCTTACCGAAACTGAGCGCTTGATTGTTGCTGCCCTGGGCCTGACGCATCATAAAGAATAGAAGCGCGCCAAACACGATGAGAGGGAGAAAGCCGCCAAGCAACTGGAGCCAATTGCCAAGTTGGCTCGGAGCGGTATTCGTATAGATGAGCTTGGTCAGCGGAACATTGCTGTCCTTGAGCAGTTGAGGGAACGAGTCGTTATTGCCTAGTTGGGCCGTCCAATCGCGATCGCCGGTACAGGTGGCCGCTCGAACCAGGCGCACCGTGCCACCGTCTACCGTTACGGCATCAAGGTTATGGGGATCGGAGCCGTTGGCGCAGCCGGTTGGGCTGGTATCGCCTACCAGGAAGTTCAGCATCTGGCCGAGGTTGGTCGATTTCTCGGTGCTGCCTCGGTTCATCAAGGAATAGGCGATCGCGACCACGAGGACGAGGATCACCAAATAGACAAAACTGTTGCGGAGCCACTTGGCATCCATGATTGGTCCTCCGGTGGGTGGGCGCGACGCCGGACACCGAGGGCGGCGCCGGCCGGCGCGGTGCCGATCAAGGCTTTCCAGAGTATACCAGAATCCAATTATGCTCTATCTGTTTAGCATACACTTACTTCTTCAGCGATTCCATCTCCGCTGGGCATGGCGGCGATCCTCACTACCTCTTTTGTACTCTCTTTCACAGCCGCGGCGGACTCCATCGTGAGGCCGACCACCCAGACGATCCCGCTCGACGTGGTCACCAGCGGAAGGCCGGCACGTTTGTGGAGCGGCACCTTACGGTCCACCATGATGTCCTGCACTTTCTTGCTCCCCCGCAAACCAAGCGGGCGTAGCCGATCACCCGGCCGTCGCGCCCGGATAAGTACGTCGCCCGCCAGGGCCGAGCGATCCAGATAGGCGATCGGTTTCAGCACGGATTGGGGAGCCCTGAGAAGGTCATGAACTTCACTAATCGGCAGCACGGTCGCATCGAGGCGCCAGGAGCCGAACACGACACTTCCCGGAATCGGTAAAACTACCGGCTCAGGCGCCACGGCCGCTGTTCGATCCGGGCCGAGGATGACGGCGTCCGCGGTTCGGGTAGCCCGGAAGCCCTGACCGAGGTCGATGCTTCGGCCGGTGCCGGGCCGGCCGAGCAATGACTCAAGATCCGCCATTCGCTCAGCGGAGAGGGCGGACCCCTCACCCCATAGGCGCGCCACGGCAAGACGCCAGACCCTGGAACGCAGCGCCTGAGGCAGCGCGGTGAGCGGCTCCAGTCTCAAGGCCACGCCGCTGTCGGTCTCGCCGGGAGCGAGCACGCTCTCCAGGGCCTCCTCGGCCCGTTCACGAAGATAATCGGCATCTGCCGCGAGTGTGGCGGCACAGCGCGCCAGAGCCGAACGCGCTCGCGGATTGAAGCTGTCCAGCATGGGCAGCACCTCGAGGCGCAGAGCATTGCGCTTGAACCCGAGGTCGCTATTGGTGCTGTCATACCGGGCCGCCAAACCACGGTCGCGACAAAACTCCTCGGTGGAGGAGCGCGGCCGGCAAAGGAGCGGACGAGCCAGGTCGCCGCGTCGAGGGCGCATAGCGGCCAGGCCATCCAGCCCACTGCCGCGGAGCAGATGCAGGAGGAGTGTCTCAGCCTGGTCGTCCTCCGTATGGCCAATGGCCAGGCAATCAGCGCCGAGTTCCTCCGCCAGCGCGCGGAGGGCCAGGTAGCGGAGATTACGAGCGGCCGTTTCCTGGGACAGACGCGAGGCAGCGGCATGGCCAAGCGTGTCCACATGAAGCACCGAGTTGGCGAGGCCAAGTGACCGCGCTTCCCGGTCTACGAATGCGGCGTCGGCGTCCGCCTCGGCCCCCCGCAAGCCGTGATGCACATGGGCTACGTGCAGCGTAATGTGGAGGGCGCCGGCGAGCTCATGCAGGCAGTGCAACAGGCACAGCGAATCGGGGCCACCCGACACGGCGACCACCACGCGTTCGCCTGCCCGAAACACCCGGCGGCTCCGGCAAAATGCCAGCACGGCGTCTGGCAAATCCGGTCCGCCCCGGGCCGGCGAACCGAGCTTAGCCGACCGCGTCGTCGAACTGGTCACTGTCCGGTTGCTCACCGTAGCCTCGCTCGGCGCCGGTCTTGCGGCGCCGCGCCACCGCTTCCAGCACGAAGGGATGCTCGCGATTGACCCGGACGACCTGGCGAACCTGGCCGTCGGGCATCTCCATCGGCTCCTGGAAAATGATCGCGTTCCGTACGAAGACATTGAGGACGCCGCGAATATCTTCCTCGCCCACGCTCAAGCCGATCGGCCGACTGCCTCCGGCGAGATAGCGCACGATCCCCATATACATGGGGTGATCCCAGTGGTCCGACATCCAATCGAGCCAACCGGCGACCCGTATGTCGAGTTCACCGAAGCCGTGCTCCTCCGGATCAACTGAGTCAACGACGGTTGCCGAGTCGACCAGCACCTGACTAATCGAGCCGGGAACACCGCAGATCACCACACGCTTGCCAAAGCGGTTGACCAACATGGCGCTGGCCCGCGTAAAGTCCTTGTCCCCGGTGCCGAGAATGAAAGTCTCGATGTCGTCGTTAAAGAGCACCGTCTCGAAGATATCCATCACCATATGCAAGTCAGCTGAGCTTTGCAGCCGACCATCCTCGCGCTGGCGTAACGGCACATCGACCCGCTTGATCATGGCTGCCTCGAACTTACCCAGCAACATCTCGGGCTGTTTAGTGAAGTCGGCATAGGCATAGGCAACCTTGACGAGGCCATACTTCCGGGCCTTTTGAATTAAACGTTGTGGATCAAACTCGCGTCCCCGCTTGAGCAGCTCGTAGCGGATGTTTTCAAGGTCGATAAACAGTCCGACTTTGGCTTGTCCATTCATGATGAAGTACAGCGCCTCCCGCGACAAATATGTAACAATGTCAAATCACAGTGTAGGTTCTTCGATTTACCTATAAAAGTGCGAAGCCCGGCATGAAGTCCCCGCTCCATTCTGGCAGTATACTGGGCAGGCGCCTTGGCGGGACGAAGGCGCCTAGCAAAAAGTCGGCAAACTACCAACTCGGGGGATGGCAGCAAGGTTGAAGTCCTGGTAGTATGTGAGCATGGTTACTCTGGATGGGACCATCGGCGACGGCGCCGCGGGTCTGGGAGCGGTTCGAGGCATCTTCGTGGCGCCTCGGCACACCTGGTTCCTCCGCGGAGCAGCCGGTCTGGCTCTGGCCTTGGCCGCCGCGGGCGGTGGAGTCGGCGCGGGGGTGTGGCTGTCGAGTCATGATGCGGCCGGAGTCGCGGCACCATTGACCCCAGCGCACCATACGTCCGCTCCAATACCGGCCAAGCCGGTGCTCCGCGCTCCGGCCGTTCCGTCACGGGCTATTCTCAAGGTCTCCGGTCAGGCTGCCGGAGTGGCGAATTGGAGTTGGGTACCGTCGCCCACGGTTACCCTTCAGGTTCGCCTATCAGGAGTAGGCAGCGGTGTTCCGGTTCATGCCGAGGCGGAGATCGAGCCGGCGGGCGTACCTTTCAGCGGAGCACCGACCGCGTCCAGTGGGGCGATAGCCCTGGGTCTGAAGCAAGAAGCCACCCAGGCAGTGGTCCTGTCCGGCTTGCGAGACGGCACACTCTACCACTGGCAAGTGCGTGAAGTAGCAGCCAACGGCCGCGCGGGCGGCTGGACGGTGCCCGGTGTATTCGGAGTGAGCACTAATTCTCCGTACATGCCCAGGCTGGCCGCCACCAACGTACACGTGGGGGGCTGGTCCACGGCGCGCAAGGTGTTCTTCCGTTGGGCTCCCACGGGGAGCAGCGCGCCTATCGCCGGCTTCCGCTACGCCATTGTCCGAGAAGGTGCGGCGCTGGAGACCATACACCCTCAATGGGCCACGATGAGCGGAACGGTTCTTGCCGTGTCACATTGGCGTGAAGGACGCTGGGAGCTGCTGCTCCAAACCCTCGACGCGGCCGGGCGGCAATCACCGACCGCCGTGATTCCCTTTGCCCTGGCCTATCACGGTCCCGCCGTACCGGCGCTGGTGGCGGCAAATCCCCCTCAAGCGACGGCGAGCAATGCCGTGACTCCGGTGATCGCCTGGCATGCGGCGCAGCGTGTCGTACCGGTGAGCGGGTATCAATATGCAGCCGTGCCAGGTGATGTAGCTACGGCGGCCGGAGTTGCCTGGACCGACACGACCGCGACCAGCATGCCCTTGCCGGGACTGGCGGATGGCTCCTGGACGGTATTCGTCCGCTCGGTCAACGTGGCCGGCCTGCGCTCTCGCGCCTTACGCTGGACCTTTACCCTGGACCGCCGCGCCCCGAAGCTATCCGCGCCTCATCTCTCGGCCAAGACAATTACCGAGCCGGTACAACGCGTAGTGGCCGGTCTCACACTTGATAAAGCGTCCAAGGTGAGCTTTACCGTGTTCAAGGCGGGCACTACAACGCCGATAACCACGCGTTCGCTCGGATCGCGCGCCCCAGGCAAGGTTAGGGGCGTGAACTGGAACGGCACTACCTCGCCAAACCATCTGGCGCCGGCTGGGAAATACTGGATGGCGATCGATGCGGTAGACGCCGTGGGCAACAAGACCGAAGTGAAGACCGGCGTATTCAGCCTCCAGAGTAAGCGCATCCTGATCTCCATCGCCAAGGAAGCACTGTGGGCCTATGACGGCAATAAGCAGGTGTACCACACCCTGGTGAGCAACGGCGGGCCCGATACGCCAACTCTCCCCGGCATCTTCCATATCGAGGCGAAGGTCCCGAACATGGTGTTCCATTCGCCGTGGCCCAAGGGTTCCCCCCTCTACTACGCGCCGTCACCCACCAACTATGCCATGCTCTACAATGCCGACGGGGGCTACTTCATTCATGACTCGCCGTGGCGATCCAATTACGGCCCCGGCAGCAATAGTCTGGCGGGTCAGCCGGGCGGTAATTTCACCGGAACGCACGGTTGCACCAATGTGCCGCTCAGTACTATGGCCGAGCTTTATAGTTGGGCCGACCTGGGCACCCTAATTCAGATCGTGCCCTGATTCCGCCGCCCACTGCCGAGCCAGGTCGATGAAGGCCTGGCCGCTCGGTGCGAGGTAGCGACGCGGACTCCAACCCAGACCATTCCGCAGAACCACCGGGATGCCGTGGTCCACTACGGTTGACCGGCCGAGCGCGAAGCCGCGCAAGTCCACGGTCTCGGGCAAAATAGCCACGCCCAGCCCCGCTTCGGCATAGGCGGCCAGTGTCTGACCGACCGCGCTTTCCATGGCGACTCTAGGATGCAACCCGGCATCATGCCACGCCGCGGTCATACGTAAACGGGTAAGATAGCTTTCCTTGAGCAGCAACAGGGGAATCGACGGGGTGCCCTGAGGCGCTACCAGATCACGCAGGTCAACGGTCGTCGCCCGAACGATGGGATGTCCTACCGGCGCCAGGGCGAGGATACGGGCGGTGAGAAAGCGAACCACATTTAAGGAGTGGGGGACATCGAGCGGCACGACCGCAAGGTCCAGCTTGCCTTCCTCAAGCAGAGTGATCAAAGGACGTGCCCCCTCCTCGAAGACCTGTACTTCCACGGCGGGATGGTCGTTCTGAAATCGGTGCAGAAGCGGCGCCAGCACCGTTGCCGCCGTTTGCGGCGATGAGCCGATCAGGAGGTGCCCGCCGCGCGCGCCGAGTACCTCCCGCACGCTGCGTCGCCCCCGTTCGGCTTCCAACATGGCAGCGCGGGCCGAGGGGAGCAGCGCCTCTCCGGCCGCGGTGAGACTGATCCGCCGACCTTCACGGTTAAACAAGGGCGCCCCCAGTTCACGCTCGAGGTCACGGATCTGGCGTGAAAGCGCGGGCTGCGTGACCTCCAGGTCAGTGGCGGCGCGGGAAAAGCTGAGCCGTTCGGCAATCGCCACGAAGTAGCGCAAGTGATGTAATTCCATGCCTTAAGTATAACCGATAGTTATGCATTCTATGTGATGTGGTCTATTGCTGGTATGGGTGCTTGGCGGTACCATGAGGCACGAAGTGAAAACGTCCGCCGATGGGGCGCTCAGTGAGGTAGAGGGAAGGTGCAATGGCCAGGACTATGTTCGACAAGATCTGGGACGCGCACGTCGTGCGCGAGAAGCCCGGAGAGAAGACGATCCTCTATATCGATCGCCATCTCGTCCATGAGGTTACGTCGCCGCAAGCGTTCGAGGGCCTTCGCCTGACCGGACGGCGGCTCAGGAGGCCTGATGCTACATTCGCGGTGCTCGACCATAACGTGCCCACCAGAGGTCGCGATCTGCCGATTGCCCAGCCCGACAGCGCTCTGCAGGTGGCCACCCTGGAACGGAACGCGGCCGACTTCGGGGTCACCCTCTTCGGTATGAAGGATGCCCGGCAAGGGATTGTCCATGTTACGGGCCCCGAGCAGGGCATCACCCTGCCCGGGATGACCATCGTATGTGGTGACTCGCATACCTCTACGCATGGAGCTTTCGGCACGCTGGCCTTCGGTATCGGCACCAGCGAAGTTGAGCATGTCCTAGCGACGCAATGCATGCAGCAGGACCGACCAAAGACCATGGAGGTGAGGATCGAGGGCGAGTTGCCTCGCGGCAGCACGGCGAAGGATCTGACGCTGGCGATAATCGGAGCAATCGGCGTCAATGGGGGCAATGGGCACGTCATCGAATATACCGGCCCCGCCATTCGCGCCCTCTCGATCGAGGGCAGGATGACCCTGTGCAACATGTCTATCGAGGGCGGGGCGCGCGCCGGCATGGTGGCGCCCGATGAGAAGACCTTCGCCTACTTTAAGGGGCGCCCCTTTGCGCCCAAGGGCGAGGCGTGGGACGCAGCCGTAGCGGCCTGGCGTACTCTGCCCAGCGATCCGGGCGCTCGGTATGACAAGGTCGTGGTCCTGGATGCCTCGTCCGCCGTACCCCAAGTTACCTGGGGGACCAATCCGGGCATGGTGGTTCCGGTTGACGGCAAGGTGCCTGACCCGGCGGCCCTCCAGGATCCCCGTGCTCGCGAAGCGGTCGAGCGCGCCCTGCAGTACATGGCGCTGGCTCCCAACACCCCTATCACCGATATTGCCATCGACCGCGTTTTTATCGGTTCTTGCACCAATGCCCGGATCGAGGACTTGCGACTTGCCGCCACATTCGTCAAGGGCCGCAAGGTTGCCTCGGGCGTACAGGCGATGGTGGTGCCGGGTTCCGGCCTGGTAAAGGCTGAAGCGGAGCGCGAGGGCCTGGACGAAGTGTTCAAGGCAGCAGGCTTCGAGTGGCGTGACGCGGGATGCAGTATGTGCCTGGCGATGAATGAGGATCGCCTCCTCCCCGGCGAACGGTGCGCCTCGACCAGCAATCGCAATTTCGAAGGCCGGCAGGGTAAGGGTGGACGCACCCATTTGGTGAGTCCCGCTATGGCCGCCGCCGCCGCGATTAGCGGGCACTTCGTGGATATCAGAAACTGGTAGACGACTGCACTTCCTACATACACGAGAAGAAAGGACACGACGTTGGAGCCGTTCACGATATATGAGGGCTTGGTCTTACCCCTGGACCGGGTAAATGTAGATACGGATCAGATTATTCCGCAGCGATTCTTACGCAAGATTGCGCGCACCGGTTTCGGAGCGGATCTGTTTGCTAATTTGCGCTATATCGGTGATTCCACCACGCCGAATCCCGACTTCGTGCTCAACTTTCCCCGCTATCAGGGTGCGGGCATCCTGCTGGCGCGAGCGAACTTCGGTTGTGGATCCTCGCGGGAACATGCGCCCTGGGCCCTGCAGCAATACGGCTTCCACTGCCTGATCGCCCCCTCATACGCCGACATCTTCTTCAATAATTGCTGTGCCAACGGCCTCCTCCCGGTTAAGCTGCCGGAAGATATCGTGGACGACCTATTCCGCGAAGTGGAGTCTACGCCGGGCTATACCCTCCGCGTGGATTTACCGGCACAGGTCGTAACTACGCCTAGCGGGGTGAGTCACCCGTTTTCCATCGACGCCTTCGTCAAAGATGGCCTGGTGCGCGGTCTGGATCCCATCGGCTGGACCTTGCAGTTCGAGGATCTGATCGCCTCGTTCGAGGAGCGGCGCGCCGCCCAGGCACTCCCATGAGCACGCATGCTGCCGCCGTGCAATTCGATCGGGTAGCTGACTCCTATGCGACCAGTGCCGTACACGCGCGAGGTACGGATCTAGCTCGCCTGGTGAGCATCCTGTCGCCTGCCGAGAGGTGGGTGGTGCTGGACGTGGGGACCGGCGCGGGCCACGCGGCGCTTGCCGTGGCGCCGCTCGTGGCGCGGGTGACGGCGGTCGATATCTCCGCCAAGATGCTGGCCGTCACCGATCGATTGCGCGCCGAGCGCGGCCTTACCAACCTGGAGACCATCCAGGTTGACGGCCGCACCCTGCCTTTCGCCTCGGCGCGGTTTGACGGCGCGATCAGCCGCTTCAGCGCCCACCATTGGGCGGATCCCGACCAGGTGATAGCGGAGCTGCACCGAGTGCTTCGGCCCGGAGCGCCCTTCGTCCTGATTGACTCCATATGCCCGGCGCCTGGTTCGCTGGATAGCTTCTTGAATGCCCTGGAACTGCTCCGCGATCCCAGTCACGCTCGAAATGATCGGCCCGCCCAGTGGCGAGAGCGTTTTACGCGCCTGGGATTCTCGGTGAGACACGAGGAAACATGGTTACTGGAGTTGGAGGTGGAGGGATGGCTTCGCCGCTCGGCGACGGCGCCCTGGCGTGCCGAAGCCTGTCGCAACCTCCTGGCCGAGGCGCCGCCCGAGGCGAAGAGTGCGCTGGCTATCGCCGCCGATGGATCGAGCTTCAGCATTCCCTGCGCGCTTATGCGGGTGGAGCGGTGTTAGGAGGGGATTGGCGGCGGAAACTCCGGCACGATGATCGTTTCCCGCGCGGTATCGCCCACCCGCTCCACTCGATAGGCGCGAGCGTGTGGTCGTGAGCTTACCACCCGGTGGAGCGTGCGGCCTGTAAAGTGAAAGGCGACCCCATCGTCGCCCGCCAGGCCGTTCTGGACGGCGCCCGAGGCAATCAACGTGTGGTAGGTCGGTCGCCTGGCCGGTTCGGACTCATAGTGCGGGCAGGCGCTGCCGGGGAGAAAGCCAAGGCACTGGAGCGGCGTGATCACTCCGGGAATCGAGTCCGTGGCACCCTGCTCAAACCAGCATATGGCGCCGGCGCTTATGCCGCAGAGAATGATGCCGCGTTGCCACGCCTCTCTTAAAATGCGGTCGAGGCCCCATTCTCGCCAGAGAGCGAGCATGCTCTTGGTGTTGCCGCCACCCACATAGATCACATCCTGGGCCAGGAAGTGCGCGCGTAGATCGGACACCTGAAGCGAGAAGAGGGAAAGATGGGTGTGCTCACACGGCAAACGGTCGAACGCCGCGTGAAACC
>JAICHN010000054.1 GCA_025924845.1 Chloroflexota bacterium
GACGGTTTCCTCACCTGTGGACGGGGCCAGCGTCTCGGCATTCTGGCGGGCAGCGGAGTGGGGAAGAGTACGTTCATGAGTATGATCGCGCGCGGCAGCGACAGCGACATCAACGTGATCGCACTGATTGGCGAGCGTGGGCGCGAGGTGCGCGAATTCATCGATCACAACCTTGGGCCGGAGGGGCTGGCCCGCTCGGTGGTGATCGTGGCCACCTCCGACCAATCGGCCCTGCTGCGCCGTACCGCGGCCTGGGTGGCCGCCACGGTGGCCGAATACTTTCGCGATTGCGGACAACATGTGCTCTTTATGATGGATTCGGTCACCCGCTTCGCTATGGCCCAGCGCGAAATTGGCCTGGCCGTGGGCGAGCCGCCTACCACCCGCGGCTATACCCCCTCCGTATTCTCGCTGCTTCCCCTCCTGCTTGAGCGGGCCGGCTGCGGGGAAAGCGGGACGATCACCGGCTACTACACGGTACTGGTGGAAGGCGACGACATGAACGAGCCGATCACCGATGCCGTACGCGGCACCCTGGATGGCCACATCGTGCTGTCCCGTGAACTGGCCGCCGGCAACCATTATCCCTCGGTGGATGTCCTGGCGAGTGTTTCGCGTTTGATGTCGCGTCTGGCCACGCCCGAGCACACGGCATACGCGGCCCGCATCCGCCGCTGGATGGCGGCACACCGCGGCGCGCGCGACCTCCTGGAGATCGGGGCCTACGTGAGCGGGACCAATCCAGACGTCGATGTGGCAGTGAGCCGTATGCCGCAAATCCTCACCTATTTGCGCCAGGGCGTGCATGAGGTAAGCGGCAGCCAAGACACGCAGCGGGGCCTGGAGGCGATTGCCCGATGAGCACGCGCTTTACGTTCCGGCTCGAAGCGGCGATCCGCCAGCGGGCGCGCGCCGAACAGAGTGCCCAGCTGGTCTATGCCCAGGCGGTGCGGGAACAACAGGCTGCCCAGGAGGCGCTCGATACCTTCCTCCTGCTCGCCGCCGAGGGGCGACGCGAGGTGAGCACCAGGGGAATCGCTATGGATACCGCGCGACGCATGAATCTTTTGCTGTATGTGGACCAGGCTACCCTGCGGGCGCGGCGGCAGGAACAGGTGGTAACGCAGCGGACCGCCGAGGTCGAAGCGGCGCAACAAGCGCTCCGCCAGGCCGCCGCGCGCCGCCGCGCGCTCGAACGGCTCCGTGAACGGCGCCTCGCGGAGTTTACCACCGAGGAACGGGTGCGCCTGGAGCGGGAACTCGATGAGCAAACCACGTTGCGGCACGCGCGTGCCGGGACGTAGCGGGAGGGCGACGATATGCACATTCCTCTGACCAACCCGGCGCCGCGTGGTGCGTCGTCCCCCGCTGCCGCCGCTCCCCTGCCTCAGGGCGGCGGAGGGACGATCGTGCCGTTCAACGCACCGACGGCGAGTTCGTTCGAGGACACACTGCGCTCCTTAACCCAACCGAGCACGACCAGCAGTCAGGATGGAACGGTAGCCGGCGCCAGGGGAGTCACCTTCACGCCGCCCGCCGGCACTACGGCGGCGTCGAGCGGGGTCACGCCGGCGGCACCGGCTACGCCGCCCTCCAGTGCCTTCCTGGCGCCCACGGGGAGCGCCGGGTTGACCGCGCTCCTTCAGGCCCTGTCCACCGGCTCGACGGCGACGCCGGGAGGCACGGCGGGCGGCATGACGGCCATGGAATTGCTCCTCGTTCCCCTTCAGGGCGGCATAGGAACCTCGGCGTTGGGGGCGGGCCAGGGCGTCACGGGGACGGGTGCCTTCCAGATGCCGTTTCAGGTGCCGGCGCCGGTGACCCAGCCGTTTGGGCCCACTTCTTATACGGCGGAACCGTCCTATAACGGCCACAGCCACTTCCACACCGGAATCGACTATGGGGTGCCGATGGATACGCCGATCCAGGCGGCCGGGGCAGGCCGGGTGGTCGCGGCGGGCTGGGACAACACCGGCTTCGGGAACAGGGTGATCATCGACCATGGCAACGGGACGCAAACTCTTTATGGACATCTCGATAAGGTAATGGCGCGGGTTGGAGACACCGTACAGGCAGGACAGCAGATCGGTCTTTCCGGAACCACCGGCAACAGTTCCGGCCCCCATCTCCACTTCGGGGTCCAGGTGAACGGGCAGTGGGTAGATCCGGCGCCCTACCTGGCCGGTCAGGGCATGGCGGCGGGCGGGCTGAGTACACCGTACCCGCAAGCGCTGGGCGGCGGTGACCTAGCCACGGCGAGCCTCGGCGCCGCGGCATCGCCCGGCGGGATCCCGCTCGGCCTGGTGCTGATGCCGACCGGAAGCTTAACCACGGGCGCCGTGAGCGCGGCGGCCTTCAGCGGCGGAACGGTGGGCGCTGCGGCGGGCCCTCTGGCCGACCCCGCGATGGGCGGCCTGATTTCCCAAGCGGCGCAGGCAGCGGGCCTTCCCAGTGCCCTGGTGGCGGCGGTGGTGCAAACCGAGTCGGGCGGGAACACTCAGGCGGTGTCGCCCTCTGGAGCCAAGGGCCTAATGCAATTGATGGACAGCACGGCGACCCACTACGGGGTGACTAATCCTTTCGATCCCCAACAGAACCTGAGTGCCGGCAGCCAATACCTCGCCGGCCTGCTCCGGAAGTATCAGGGCAACGAACCATTGGCGGTGGCGGCGTACAACGCCGGGCCGAGCGCGGTCGATCGCTTCGGCGGTATCCCCCCGTATCCGGAAACGCAGCAGTATGTACAAAAGGTGCTCGCGCTCCAGCAACAATATGGAGGTCAAGGATGAGTTTTGATCTGTTCAACGATGCCACAACTCAGGGCCTGGAATACTCGCTCAACAGTCTCAGTCTGCGCCAGCAAGTGCTGGCGAACAACATCGCGAACGTGCAGACGCCGGGCTTCGTCGCCCAGGATGTCAGTTTCGAGGACCAGTTGGCGGGCATCTTCAATGGGCAAAACACCGCGCCCCCGGATGCCATGGGAGGTGTCGTTGACTCACCGGACCTTTCGGCGTCCTCCGACGGCAACACGGTCAGCATGGAGAGCCAGATGACCAAGGAATCGCAGACCAGCCTGCTCTACAACACCCTGACCCAACTCACCGCCGACCGATTCGGCATTCTCAAAAGCGCCATGAGCTGACGGAGTAGGGAAGGATTATGCCTATGATTGCCGTGGCAGCGGCGCCCCCAACCGGAACGGCTTCCGACCACTCCACCGCGCCGGCGGGGGATCAGGCTCCCGTCGTGGGGGCGATCGGAGCGAGTGAGCAGCCCTCGTTCGGCAGTGTGTTGGCGCGCGAGGCGGTCGGAGACCAGAACAACGCGCCGTCGCCCATGAGCGGCACCGTTGGTGCTAAGAGCCACAAGGCGGATGACGCCAAGAAGGTGAAGGATGAGGATACGGCGCCGTCCCCGCTCGCGCTCTATGCCCAAACGCCGGTCGCCGCGACAATTGCCCAGCTACTCGCTCCTTTGCCGTGGCCGGCCATGTTGGACGGAGGAACAGCGGGCAGCGGCCCCATAACGAAGGAAGGTTCAGCCGTCGCCGGTATCCAGACAATTGGCGGGACCCCTCAATCAGCAACCGCGCGTGGCGACTTGCCTACCGGCCTTGATCGCGCTACGGGAGGGTACGCCGGCCGCATCCAGGGGCGATCCGCCGTAGGTAGCGCATGGGAGAGTTCGAACGCCGCGCTGCCGGCCGGGAACGACACGCGGTCGGGCGGATCGGTGGGTAAGCACGCGCTGCATTCGGGAATGGACATCGCGTCCGGCGGCTCCCGCGGTGAAATCAAGACGAAAACAACCGATCCGGCGACGCCAAGCAATCTCGCCGATCGCACGGCGCCCGCGCCCAGCGACGACGTTACCCACATCGAGCTTGGAAAGTCGGGGCCGCCACCCACACTCACGACAATAGAAGCGATCATTCCCGGTTCAGATCAGGGAAAAACCAGGGAATCGAATCGCGGGGAAGAGTCAATCAAGCCGTCTCTTGTCCGTTCCGATCCGGGCAAAAGCGAAGCCGACGCCGATCCGGCCCTGGCCGCGCCGGCCGCGACACGGACCAGAGACGTGATACCGGTGCGGCCAAGATTTATGTCGAGCCCGCTCATCAGCCTTCCCGACAAAGAGGCACGGACGGGTGGAGCGAACCCAATCGAGCGGGTGGATTCGGGGGTCCGAACGGCAGGCGTGGGCGCCGGAACAAGCAATCGCATGGCCCAACCCATTGCCGTGACCGCCTCGACCACGACCGGCGTACCGACCACGCCCACGCACACGTCTGCTCGCTCCGCTAACGCTCATGCCGGCACGTATGCGGCCTCGCCGGCGCGGATTACGGCCGCCCCGTCAATCATCCACGCCGAGCATGTACAACCGTCGGCCCCTGTAGCCGCGCGCGGCACGGCCGGGGTGGTAGAGCCAGTGAACCTAATCCCC
This sequence comes from Chloroflexota bacterium, assembly GCA_025924845.1. The sequence continues at coordinate 4,450 of JAICHN010000054.1, forward strand.
AATCAGCCGGCACCGATCCCAAACCCAGCCTTTGGCTCGGAACGCTCCACCGTGCCGATGCGCCTCACTCCAGTCGGCATGCCCAGAAGTGCCGGCTCGTCGGCAGCTCCCGTCTCCGGTTCGGACAAGGACCGCCGTGTCGACTCTACCGATACCGCCCACGGCGACCCGGGGATTACGCCGAACTGGCCGGGCTTGCCCTCGGCACCGGCCGCTCCATCCAGTGCCCCACTGGTCAGTGGGAATACAACGGCCGGTACGGGGGCCGGTGTGTCGTTGTATCAGCCCATCGTGCAAGGTGTGCTGGTCCACGGCGCGTCGCTCCACGTGTTGGGCGCCGCCTCAAGCTTCAACGTGGTGCTCACTCCCCCATCCCTGGGCATGGTGACGGTTCACGTGGCGCAAGGCCAGACCGGCTTGCAAGTAGTGATCACCCCACACCAAAGCGACACCACGGCGCTGCTCAATCAGCACCTGCCGGATCTGGTAGGCATGTTAAAGCAGGGTGGGCAGGATCTCCCGGTGCAAGCCCAGATCGTGCAGACGCACGGCGCCGCGCCGTCGCCTGCCGGCACGCCCCAGGCGGCGAGCGCCGGCCAGAGCGGCTTGAACTTCGCCACGAACAGCGGAGGACAGTCCTTCGCGGGCCAACAAGGGAACACGGACCAACGGGCCTGGGCCGCGGCGGCCGGCGACCTGTTTGGCCGGCCGGACCAGGGAAATACGGCAATCACCCCGACGGCGGATCGCCTGCCGGCGCGGATGTCCGCCCTGGCGCGCATTGACCTACACGCCTGAGCAAGAGCAGAGAGGAGGGAAGCAAGAGTGAGCAGCCCAATCAGTGGGAGTGGGGGCAACGCGCTCAACAGTTGGCACACGGTAAGCAGTCCGGCCACCCGCCCAACCGCGGCCGTGACCGGCGCCGGCCAGAGCTTCGCGCAAATCGCCGCCGGCCTGGGAATCGGTCCGCAACCCAACAACGCCGGCGTGAGCGGTGACCCGACCGGAACAACGGGCACGAATCCCTTTGGCGCTGGCGGGCCGGAAGGCACCGGCACGGTTGGCGGAACGGGCGGATCGACCGGTATGGTGAGCGGTACCGGCGGTACGGATCAGGGCGGCCTAGCCGGTGGATCCGGCGGCACCGGATCCGTCGGTGGGGTACAGAGTGGAACCGGGGCCACGACGGGCACACAGGGAGGAAGCGCCCAGAGCGCCGGCGCCGCAGCGGTCACGGGAGGCACGGCGGGAATGGGGGCTACAACCGGAGCGACTGGAAGCACCGGGAGCGCCGGAAGCACCGGCACGATCGCCGATCTTTCGGGCACCGACACCTTCCTCAAGCTCTTGGTAGCCCAACTCAAAAACCAGGATCCTACGTCGCCAATGGACGACCAGGCATTCGTGACCGAGTTGGCTCAGTTCAATACCGTGGAGCAAATGCTTAATCTGAAGCAGGCCATCGATACGCAGACGACGGCCCAGCAAGCCTCGGAAGGAATCGGCCTATTGGGAAGGACGGTTAGCTATGCCGCCGCCGGCGTGAGCTCAAACCAAACCGTGACAAACCAGGGCACGGTGACCGGAGTCAGCCTGGCCGGGGGCAAGGTGGAGCTGCAAGTCGGCAGCCAACAGGTTGATCTAAGCGCCGTGACGGCGGTCTCGGGATGACCCGGGATCGGATTAGCAATAAGGAGAAAATCGATGCCTCTTAACAGCATGGCGGATGCCCTGAGCGGCCTGCAAGCCAATCAGGAATTTATGAACGTGGTCGGTAACAACATTGCCAACGTGAATACGGTAGCCTACAAGACGCAGAACGTCGTGTTCTCGGATCTGCTCAGCCAAAATCTGGGTTTCGGCTCCATGGCCGTGGCGGGCGGGCTCAACGGTATAAACCCCACCCAGATCGGGCTCGGCGTAGGAACCGGCTCCACCGAGATGGTCAATACCCAGGGCTCCGTCGAGGATACAGGGCGTCTCACCGATATGGCCATTCAGGGCGGCGGCTATTTCGTGGTCAATAATGGACAGCAGAACTTCTACACCCGCGACGGCTCCTTCAACGTGGCGCCCGACGGCACCCTGGAGAGCGGTAGTACCGGCATGGCCGTGCAAGGCTGGATGCAACTCAATGCCGATGGGACGGTGAATGCAACGGCCCCGACCTCATCGATCAAGATCCCTCTGAACAGCCAGAACGCCACCGCCAGCACCGATGTGGGTCTGGCCGGCAATCTGGATGCTACGCAGGCCGTTTACGCGGCGGGACCGCCGCCCACCGGGGGACAATTCAGCACCACAATCACCGTCTACGACTCGCAGGGCACCTCGCACCAACTGAACGCTACGTTCCAGAAGACAGGCTCCAATACCTGGTCATACAGTATTGCCTCGCCGACCGGCAATACCGACATCACCACGATCACCGGTAACACCGGGACGCTCACCTTTGACGCCAACGGTGCCTTGAAGACTCCTACCACCCAGCCTGTCCTGGCAATCACCTACGCCAACGGCACCTCCGCCGGCGCCGTGACGGTAGATATGTCCAAGGTATCCCAACTGGCCGAGTCATCGCAGGTGAACGTAGCCACTGTGAACGGCACGCCGGGCGGCACCCTGTCCACGTTCAGCGTGGCCAACAACGGCACGATCACCGCCGTGTACTCGAACGGCAACAGCAAGGTGATCGGTCAGATGGCCCTGGCCGACTTCCGCAATCCGGACGGCCTGGTCCGTCAGGGGAACAACCTCTTCTCGGCCGGGATCAACTCGGGCCAACCGCAGATCGGCCAACCCGGTATCGGAACCCTGGGCACCATCGACACCGGCCAGCTCGAAGGCTCGAATGTTGACCTCGCGGCGCAGTTCGCCCAGATGATTCAGGCGCAACAGGGTTTTAACGCGAATACCAAGGTGGTAACCACCACCAACAACATGCTGCAGTCCGTGATCTCCATCGTGCCATAAGCGAAAGATTCGGTACACTCCCGGGAGGAATCGTCGTATTCCTCCCGGGAGTGTATGGTGCCTGAGCAGCGCGACGTCATACCGGTTGCCATCGTAACCGGAGCAAGCCGAACCAGCGGGATCGGTGCCGCGATCTGCCGGAAGCTGGCTGAACAAGGGAATGCCGTCCTTTTCACCCACTGGCGACGCTACGACCGTACACAGAACCTGCTCGACGACGAAGGTCCGGCGCGGCTTCTCACCACCCTACGGCACATGGGCACCCAGGCGCGGGACCTGGAGATAGACCTGGCCGATTCCGAAGCCTACCTCGCGGTACTGGACGCCGCCGAAACGCTCGGCCGGCTGAAAATCCTGGTCAATAATGCTGCCTATTCGACCCGAGACGGCTACCGGCACTTGACCGCCGATACCCTGGATGCTCACTACGCGGTCAACCTGCGTAGCGCCGCGCTGTTGAGCGCGGAGTTCGCGCGGCGCTATGTGGGCGGTCCTGGGGGGAGAATCATCAATATCACCTCCGGCCAGTCGAAGGGACCGATGCAGGGCGAACTGGCCTATGCCGCCACCAAAGGGGCGATCGAGGCGCTGACCGTCACGCTGGCGGCCGAGGTGGCGCCGCTGGGGATTACGGTGAACGCGGTCAATCCCGGCCCCACCGATACCGGCTGGATGAGCGAGGACGTGAGGGCGGCGGTCCTGGCCAATACCGGACTGGGCCGCCTCGGCACGCCGGAGGATGCGGCCCGCCTGGTTGCCTTTCTGGCCGGCGAGGGAGGCGGCTGGATTACAGGGCAGATCCTGCACAGCGAGGGCGGGTTTCTGCGCCGCTGACAAGACTACAAGACTATTTTCAGACTCCTCCGGCCGGGCGCGGCCTACGAGGCGCGCGCGTCCACCCTCCGTGACCACACTCGTTCCGCTCCATGCCGTGTCAGCCAGACCGCGGCGAGAGACGCGGCGACAGTCCCTGCCGCCATGAACGAACCCGAAATGACGAAGGGCGTCGGATGGTGCCAATGGTAGAGCGAGAGTGAGAAGAACGCGGAGATACCCCCACCAATCGAGCCCACGAACCCCGCGATGCCCTGGGCCCGTCCCCGCGCCTCGGGCGGCGAGGCCCCGGCCAGCAGCGCCTGTAGCGCCGGTTGCATGAAGGCGAGGAACACCCCTTCAACCGTACCCAAAACTAGAATCAAGGCCAGGTTGTTCACGAAGCCGTACGAGGTATAGATCAGGCTGATCAGCAGCCCGAAGCGGAGGATGGTGGGCGCTATGCCCCAGCGATCGGCCGCTCTGCCGCCGATCGCCCCCAAAAGGATGCCGGGAATGGCGAATACGGTGAAGGTAAGGCCGATGAAGGTGTAGGAGCCGCCGAGGTCGCTCACCCAGATCGTCCAGAGGGCCGAAAAGATACCCATGACAATCTGCACCGAGAACATCGCCGCGTAGGCGCCGAGCAGGGGAGGGGTCAGGAACCGGCTCCAGGCGAGGGTCCGCTCGACGGCGTGGAGGTCGCTGTGACGGGCAGGCTCCCGGAGCGATACCAGAACGAGCATCACCGACATGGTTTCCAGGATCACGCTCAGCACATAGGCGCTGACGAAGCCGTATTGCTGGCCGACCAGTCCGCCGAACAGGGGGCCGATCAGGAGGCCGCCGCTGAGGGCGGCGGTCAGCACGCCGTACGCCTCGGCCCGATGTTCCTCGGCGGTGACGTCGGCTATGTAGGCGGCGGCGGCCGGCTGTATTCCCGCGACCACGACCCCTTCGAGGAAGCGTAGACAAATCAGATCGACCGGTGAGTTAAAGAAGATATAGGCCACACCAATTACCGCGTGCCCAATCATGCCGAACAGCAGCACCGGCACCCGACCCCAACGATCGACCAGCCAGCCCAGCGGCAGCTGAAACAGCAGGGGGGCGAGGAAAAAGACGCCGGCGATCATGCCCAGCTCGGCCGGCGTGGCATGATGGGCCTGAGCATAGAGCAGCCGCAGCGGAAAGGCCACCGATACGCCAAGCTCAGTCAGAAACGCGGCCAGAATGAGGAAACGAAGATCTCGCTGGCCCAGGGCGCGCCCACCCAGGGTGCGGAAGACAACGGCAAACATTGGGAGGACCACGCCCCGATCTTAAAAAGCGCCGGGCGCGGGCACGGTGTATCCGCTCCGCTGCTACGGCACTCTCCCTATCATGCCGGATCGGCGGTCCAATGTGCTATAGCGGTCTTTACAGTGATCCCATCACAACCAGGTCCGGTCGCGCAGTACCTCGCGGCCAAGCAAGCCAAGCTGGATCCGGTAGGCAGGATTGCTATATTCCGGGTGCCATTCGAGCCGCGCCCGCGTGAAGAGTTGCATATAGTAGGTACGTTTGCCGGCGTCATTATTCTTGGCTTGATACACCTTGGTGAGAGGCGTGCCGAATTCCGCCGCCCCACCGTGTGCCTTCACAAATTTCGTAAAGTCACTCGCATGCGTCTGAGGAACCTTTCCGCTGAAGCCGGCGAGACCTTCCGCGCAGGGGCCTGCCTCATCCTGGCCCATCCCACACTGAATATACTTAGCCGCGTCCTGCCCCAATTGCCCGGTCACTACTTTGCCGCCCCGCACTTCCAGGCGCAAACGCTCGAAGTCCTGCGTCAGCACACCCTGTACGATATACGGTTCGTCCGCCGGGTAGCCCACGATCGCCACGCCCAATTTACGATAGGTAGCGACAAAGGGCTTGCCGACGCTATGACCGTAGGGACCGGCGTGAAGGGAACCGGGCGGAGGTGTAACCGGCTTCGCGGTTGGGAGTACCCCAGCGGCGAGCGGAATCCAGGTGTGCCCGGCATCCGAACTGCGATATACGGCGCCGTTCTTCAGTAAGACGTAGATTGGATCGCCCACCTTCAGGCCGGCCTGCATATCGGCCACCTTGTTGAGCGTAAAGGGCCACCCGGATCCCAGGGCCAGGCGCCCCCCGGCCGATCCGGTACCATGAAAAGGATAGATGCCGTCCGCGTAGACTGCATAGCGCGCGCCCGCCCCAAACACGTTTTCCAGCACGATTTTTGGGCACGCTCCCGCGTGGCCGCCGGGACAAATGCCCATTGACCAGGTGGCGCCGTGATCGGTGGAAAGGAAGACATCTCCCTTGGGCACCGATGGGTCGTTGGAGACACCCTCCAGGGCCAAGCCACGGGTAGCAAGGTCATCACGGAGTGCGAAATGGGTGAGCGGCGGATTGACCGCGGGTAATGGCACCGCCTTCCAGGTTAATCCACCGTCCGCGCTGCGTGAGGGAGGAGCCGTATTGGCATAGAGCAGCGAGGGCTGTTGAGGATCGTCGATCAAATCGGGGCAATAGTCATCGAGATTGAGTGGGTTACGATCCTGGGCGGTCGGCGGCATGCCCAACGATCGCCAGGAGGAAGCACCGTGATCGAGCGCATAGACCTGGAAGGAACAGGTCGGTTGGTTAAGATAGTCGTCGCTGGGCTTGGTGAAAATCGCATAGAGGCGCTTCGATACCACCGGTGTGGCGAGACTCACAAAGGAATTATCACGCACGGTCCGGAAGTGCAGGGCGCGGTCGGTGGAGTGCTCCAGGCCACTGGTTCCGTTGCGGCAGACCGGATCGGTTGACTCCTGGTAGACGACATAGAGATCATGGCTATCCTGAGCGATAATCGGTGGGTCGGCACTGTCTTGGCAAGACTGCACGTACTGTCCGAATACCGTGCCGTCAGGCATGTACTGCCACGTGCCGCCCGAGTCCGTGGAGCGCTTAAGGAATGACCCCTGCACACCGACATACAGAGTAGCGGGCGTACGAGGATCGACCAGCAGCCACGATACGGGCGCCGGAGCGGGCGCGGCCCGCGCCGGTTCATTGGTCCACAAAGCCGGCGACCCACAGAGCACGACGACACCCGCCGCACGCAAAATAGCGGACAACCACATCACCCTCTCCCTTGATAGGCGACCTACCCGCGCACCCCCAATGGTCTCCTCAGTCTAGGCGTACACCCGCCGCCGCGCAAGTCGATTAGCACGGAAATAGGTGCTCCGACGAACGGTGATCAGTCCCGGCCGCGCAGCGACTCCAGACGCGCGAAGTAGTCGGGAAAGGTTTTGGCCACGCAGCCGGGATTCTCGATCCGTACCCCCGGCACCACCAGGCCCGGGAGGGCGAAAGCCATGGCCATCCGGTGATCGTCGTAGGTATGCACGTTCGCCCCATGCAGCGCGGAGGGCTTGATGGCCAGGCCGTCCGCCCACTCATCCACCTGGGCGCCCAGACGACGCAGTTCGGCGGCGGTGGCGGCGAGGCGATCGCTTTCCTGCTCGCGAATATGTCCCACATTGCGGATAATCACCGGGCCGTCGGCGAACGGCGCGATGGCGGCCAGGGTCATGGTCATGTCGGACATCGCGTTCAGATCGAGATCGATCCCGCTTAAGCGCTCCGGGCCGGTGACCTCGATATCGGTTCCTTCGCGTCGCACGCGGCAGCCCATACGCTCCAACACCTCCAAGAAGCCCAGGTCGCCTTGCTCCACGGCCAGCCCAAGGTTCCGTACGCAAACCGTGCCGCCCGTAATAGCGGCGGCAGCGAGGAAGTAGGAGGCGCCCGAGGCATCGGGCGGCACGTCGTAGGCGCGCGCCTGGTAGCGCCCGCCCGCCCGCGCCAGGTAGGAATCCTGGTCAAGTTGCTCGATCTCGATACCCCATTGGGCCATCATGGAGAGGGTCATCGCGATATAGGGCGGTGAGGCAACGGGGCCGGCTAAACGCACGGCCACGTCGCGGTCGGCGTAAGACGCCACCATCAGGAGCGCGGAGAGGAACTGGCCGCTGCGCGAGGCATCGACGGTAACGTCCCCGCCGCGGAGGCCCGCCGCGCGCACCCGTACGGGGAGACAGCCATTGTCCTGTACCGGCTCAAGATCGGCGCCCAGTTCGCGCAGCGCGTCCAGCAACTCGCCGATCGGTCGTTGACGCATCCGAGGGGTGCCGTCCAGTAGGTACGAACCATGGCCAAGGGACAGAAAGGCGGTGAGGAAGCGCGCGGCTGTGCCGGCGTTTCCCACATACAGCTCGGCCTCCGCGGCGGGGATCCGGCCGGCCAATCCGGTCACCTCGATGGTCGCCGCCGCTTCGTCCGTGCCCACGGTGAAACCCAGGCGGCGGAGCGAGTCCACAAAGACGCCGGAGTCGTCGCTGAACAGGGCGCCGCTCAGGGTGGAACGGCCGTCGGCCAGCGCGGCAAGGAGGAGAGCGCGATTGGTCTGGCTCTTGGAGCCGGGCACGCTTACCGCGGCATGCGGCGGGCGATCCAGGGGCAGCACTTCATATATGGCGTCCGCCGTATATGAAGTGCTCCCGGCTTCAAGGTTATCAGCCGACTGTGTCATTTCCACCCCACTTCATAGACCAGCGTGTCGCCGCCCTACCGAGGCGCCAGCACCACCGATACGGCGCCCTTCTCGTTGAACGGTTTACCCTCCGGCTGCCCGGCCTCGGCCAGAGTCTTGATCAGCGAATCGATCATGGCGCGAGCGGGGCCGGGATCGCTCCGCTTCTTGGGGTCCAGCTCCACGCGCAGCTTCACCCGATGCCCCGCACTCAGCAAAGCGGCTGCCTGGCGGCGCCGCGTCTCTACGTCGGCGGCGCCGGTGAGTACGCGCAGGCGAATTTCCTTGGGCGGCTTGGCCGCGCCCGCCGCGACGCGAGCGCCACGCGCCGCTTCCGTTTGCCGCGCCGCCGCGTCGGCGAATCCATAGCGCGGTGGACTGGACATCCGGTCGAGCCGTACCAGGTCCAGGCCACGCTCGCCGGCCATGGCCTGGGCGGCCGCCGTCGATACAAAGCCGAGATCCTGGCCATGCTCATCAAACAGCCAGACTTCCGTGGCCGAGATTGCCTCTTGGGGCCGATTCGCCCGCGCCACTATGCTCTTCTCACCCCACGTATGCATCCCATGGTAAGACGGGCAGATCCTCCAGGCTGTAGTGGGCCAGGGCCTGCACGAACAGACGTGCCGCCTGCAAGTTGGTGAGCAGCGGCACATTGAAGTCCACGGCGGCGCGACGAATCGTATAGTCGTCGTTGAACTGCTCACTGGCGTATTCATCAGTGATATTGACCAACAGATCAATCTCACCTTGGGTGAGTAAGTCGAGGATATTCGGGCCGGATGTTCCTTGCCCATGCGGCTTCACCGTTTCGTGAATCTTGTAGACGCGCTGGTTAGGCACGTTGTTCGCGGTGAGGAAGGCGCTGGTGAGCCGTGTGGCGAGGATTTCAAGCCCCAGCCCGCGCAGCGATCGAGCGGCGCCGAGAAAGTCCCATTTATTCTTCTCGCCGCCCAGGCTGACGAATACCCTGGCGCCCGCGTAGCGTCCGCCGCCCGCGTCCTCGGGAGCACGGCGACGCGGCAGCTTCATGCCCACCGCCAGCACCGACTTCAGGTATGCCTCGTGCGGGTCGCGGCCAAAGGTTGCCACCTCGCCCGTGCTGGCCATCTCCACCCTCACGATCGGATCAGCGCCCTTGAGGCGGGCAAAGGAGAACTGGGGCGCCTTGACCGCCACGTGATCGAGGTCTACGGTTTGGAAGGGGACGCCGCCGCGTTCCGCCAGGACATCATCGCCGAGCATGGAGCGGATAGCGAGGGCGATAAAGTCGGTCCCGGTTACCTTGGACACCAGAGGAAAGCTGCGGCTGGCCCGGAGATTACACTCGATTACCTGCACCTGATTGTCCCGCGCCAGGAACTGAATATTGAATGGCCCGGTGATGTGGAGCGCGGAGGCGATGCGTTTCGTCACCGATTTCACCTGGCGCACTGTTTCCAGATAAAGGCGCTGGGGCGGCACCATGACAGTGGCATCACCCGAATGCACGCCCGCATTTTCCACATGCTCCGACAAGGCATAGATCACCAAACTGCCGTCGCGGGCCACCGCGTCGATCTCGATCTCCCGCGCGTTCTCGATAAACTTGCTGATCACCACCTTGTGCTCGCTGGACACACTGGCGAGGTGCAGGAATCGGTGCAGATGTTCGCCGTCGTAGGCCACGTTCATAGCACTGCCCGAAAGCACGTAGGATGGACGCACCAGCACCGGGTAGCCGGCGGATTCGGCGAACCGCTCCGCTTCCTCGGGAGTAGAGAGTTCCGCCCAAGCCGGCTGGCTGACCCCAAGCGCATCGAGCAGGGCTGAAAACTTGAAACGATCCTCGGCCCGATCGATGTCCACCGGGCTGGTGCCCAGGATGGGCAGCCCCGCTTGATGGAGGCGGATCGCCAGGTTGTTCGCGGTCTGTCCTCCCACTGAAAGAACAACCGCCTGGGGGCGCTCGGCCTCGCAAATGTCCAGTACGCGCTCGAAGGATGTCTCCTCGAAGTAGAGTGCGTCGCACTCGTCGTAGTCGGTGGAGACCGTTTCGGGGTTGTGATTGAGCATGACGGTGCGCCAGCCCGCCGCCCGCAAGGCGCGCGCGGCGCTCACCGTACACCAATCAAACTCCACACTGGAGCCGATGCGGTACGGGCCGGAGCCGAGGATGAGCGCCGTCTGGCGATGGTCGTTCGACTGTCGAGTCCGTGCGCTGCCGGCGCCGCCCCGCGCGCCCTGGTAGGTCGTATAGAGGTAGTTGGTCGCGGCAGGGTATTCGGCGGCCAGGGTGTCGATCTGACGCACCGCCGGCAGCACGCCGAGACGGATGCGCCAGACACGCACCCCGGCCTCCTCCCACCCGAGGAGTTGGCCCAACCGGGCATCGGAAATCCCCATTTCCTTGGCTTCCCAGAGAAGCATCGGCCAACGGACATCGTCGGAGCTGCCGGCAGCGAGTGAGGCGGGCGGGATGTGAGCGGCGAGGTCGCGGATCGCCTGCTCCGTGTGCAGCACGTTGGCGATGGCCTGGACGAACCAGCGGTCGATACCGGTCGCGGCGGTGATGCGCTCTTCGGAGACGCCACGCGCCAGGGCGTACGCCAGATCTTGCAGGCGATCCGGGGTTGGCGCAAGGAAAGCACTGGAATCCTCGTCGCTGCCCGCCGAGGCATCCGCGTCGTCGGCAGGTAAAACGCCCTCTAAACCGAAGCCGAGCATGCGGATCGCCTTCTGCAGCGCCTCCTCGAAAACGCGTCCGATCGCCATCACTTCGCCAACGCTTTTCATGGCGCTGCCCAGGGTAGGATCGACCCGACGAAACTTGTCGAGATCCCAGCGGGGGTACTTTACCACCACATAGTCGAGAGCAGGCTCGAAGCAGGCGCTGGTGGTGCGGGTGACCGTGTTCGGCAACTCAGGAAGGGTATGGCCAAGGGCCAGCTTCGCGGCGACCCAGGCCAGGGGGTAACCCGTCGCCTTGCTGGCCAGGGCGGAGCTGCGAGAGAGCCGCGCGTTCACTTCGATCACCCGGAAACGCGCCTCGATCCCGGCCGGCGGATTGGGGTCGAGCGCGAACTGGATATTGCACTCCCCGACCACGCCGAGCCGGCGAATCGTCTTGATCGCGGTGCTGCGCAAGATGTGATACTCATCGTTGGTCAGAGTCTGCGAGGGAGCGACGACGATGCTTTCTCCGGTGTGGATGCCCATTGGATCCACGTTTTCCATATTGCAGACCACGATGCAGTTATCAGCCCGGTCGCGCACAACCTCGTATTCCAGTTCTTTCCAACCGGCAAGATACTCCTCGATCAAAACCTGGCGATGGATCATGCGATCCTTCGAGATCGCTTCCCCCTGCGGCAACCGCGCAAACGCCACGGTGGAGAGCGTCCTTAACTCCTCAGGGGTGCCGGCCCGCCCGGACCCTTCGCCGCCCAGGGCAAAGGCGGCGCGCAGGATAATTGGATAGCCGATTTCCGCGGCCACGGCGAGCGCCTCATCCACCGAATGGGCCACCTTGCTGCGCGGTGTGGGCACATCGATCTCGTTCAGGCGATGCACGAAGCGATCGCGATCCTCGGTGTCGCGGATCGTCTCAATCGGCGTACCGAGTACCCGGACTCCATGCCGCGCCAGCACGCCACGTTCGGCCAGGGTGAGGCCGCAATTCAGCGCGGTCTGCCCCCCGAACGACAGCATGATCGCGTCGGGATGCTCGCGTTCGATCACCCTCTCCACGAAATAGGGATCGACGGGGACAAAGTACACCCGATCGGCGAAGTTGGCGCTGGTCTGCACCGTGGCGATATTCGGATTGACCAGCACCACGCGAACGCCCTCTTCCTTGAGGGCCTTGACGGCCTGCGAGCCCGAGTAATCGAACTCCCCGGCCTCGCCGATCTTCAATGCGCCGCTGCCCAGCAGCAGCACCGTACGCGGCGCGGGGGACGGTTCGGACATGCGGCGCGCTCCCAACCACTCTCTAATCAGTATGCTCGTGCCCCCGGAGGTCCGATGGGCACCTCACCTATGGTAGCGGAGAGTGCGGTCGCCTGGGTACGGATGACTATCGTTCAGTCGCTGTTTCCATTTTCGACGTCTGTGAACGGATTGGGATCGAGGGTAAGGCCGTTATAGATTTGAGAGAGGGGCAGTATCATGTCCACGGACTCCAGCCGAGCCGCCGCCCCTTCGACAATGGTGAGATAGCGCCAGACGCCATCCGCCCCTTTCTGGAAAAGGGTTGCCAGCGGCCGTCGATTATCGAGGATCAGATTACGAAACAGTTCGAGGTAAAGCCGCTCGGACGCGCTGATGATTTGGTCATCAGCTGCTACGCGATCTCAATCGATCGCAAGATC
>JAICHN010000055.1 GCA_025924845.1 Chloroflexota bacterium
GCCGCGGGCACGCGCTATGCGCCGATCGACGCCCTGACCCCCGCCACCGCCTCCAGGCTTCGCCTCGCCTGGACCTTCCACACCGGCGTGGCCAGCCAAAAAACGAGCTTCGAGGCCACCCCGGTGATCGCGGGCGGCCGTCTGTTCATCACGGCGCCCGATGACACGGAGGTCGCCCTCGATCCCACCTCCGGTCATTTGCTGTGGCGCTTTTCTCCTCGCCTCTCTCCCAACACCAGACCAAGTTACCTCAACCGCGGCGTCGCCTATGGGGATGGCATGGTCTACCTGGCCACTCTCGATAATCACCTTATTGCCATCGACGCGGCCACCGGAAAGCAACGCTGGCAATTCAACCTGCAAGATCCGGCGCTGGGTTACTTCGAGTCGATGGCGCCCCTCTACGATCGCGGCCGGGTCATTGTCGGCACCTCCGGCAGCGATTCCGACATTCGCGGCTTTGTCGCCGCGTTCGACGCGCGCACCGGGCACGAGCTCTGGATTTTCGATACCGTTCCTTCTCCCACCGAGCCGGGCGGCGATACATGGCCGAATAACGGCTCGTATCAGCATGGCGGGGCAGCGGCCTGGATGACGCCGGCCGTCGATCCGGCGCTGAACCTGATTTACGTGACGGTCGGCAACCCCTCACCCGTCTTCAACGGCGCCAACCGCGCCGGCAAGAATCTCTACGCCAACAGTATCGTGGCCTTGCGGGCAAACACGGGCCGCGTAGTCTGGTATTTCCAGGAAGTACACCATGACCTGTGGGATCTTGACGCCGCCAGCCCCGCCCTCCTGATGACCTTCCAGAAGGGCAAGCAGCACATCCCGGCCATCGTGGAGGTTGGCAAGACCGGCTATGTCTATATCCTCGATCGGCGCACCGGTAAGCCGCTCTTCCCCACCCCGGAGCGCGGTGTTCCCTCCGGCCCTGCCTGGCAGCACGCCTGGCCGGTGCAGCCGAAGCCCAGGAACCAAGCGATCTCTCCCATGTGTCCCGCCCCTGGCCTGTACGCCAAGCAGGGCTGTATCTTCACTCCGACCTCCGATACGGCAACCCTGATCGCGCCGGGAGGGATTGGCGGCTCGGCCTGGTCGCCGGTCTCCTATAGTCCACGCACCGGCCTGGCCTACATTGCCGCCAACACCTACCCTTCGGTTCGCCGATCCACGCCGACCTCATGCTGCTTCGAGGATCCGCCCATCTTCCTGCCCAACGTTCAGTTCAGGGGGGCGTTCATCGGCTACGACGTAGCGCGCGGACGGATCGCCTGGCAGGTGCCCCTCGCCGTGCCGTCCCTGGCGTTTGGCGGCTCGGCGGTCAGCTCGGGGGGCGTAGTGATCCATGGGGAGTCCGCGGGCTACGTCGATGCTCGCGACGCGACGAACGGTAAGCTGCTCTGGCGCTATCACACCGGGGCCGGGGCGGACGCCGGTCCGGCGATCTACGCGGTGGGCGGCATCACGTACGTGGCGATCGCGGCCGGAGGCAATGAAGTGATCGGCTCCCCGCGCGGCGATACGCTGTATGTTTTTACTCTTAGGTAGGACCGGTCGAATGGCAGGACACTATGAGATTGCTCATGTGGCGGGCACGCGTCTTGCCTACGAGACGGCTGGATCGGGGCCGTGTGTCGTGCTCATCCACGGCTTCACGCTGGATGCCCGGATGTGGGATGACCAGTTCGAAGTACTTACCCAACGTTATCGGGTCGTGCGCTACGATATGCGCGGCTTTGGACAGTCCGCGATCCCTGAAGGGACAGGCTATACCCCGGCTGCCGATCTAAAGGAGTTGCTGGAGTATCTGCATATCGGCTCGGCGGCAATCCTCGGCCTGTCACTTGGCGGCGGCGTCGCCCTCGACTTTGCCGTCAACTATCCCGAGTTGACGCGCGCGCTTATCCTCGTCGACGCCATGGTAGACGGCTGGGCGTGGTCGGCGGAGTGGGCTGAGCAGAACCGCGCCGTGTGGACGGCGGCCAGGGAATCGGGCAGCGCGGTCGCGAAAGAGCGATGGCTTGCCCATCCGCTGTTTCGATCCGCTCGGCAAAAACCCGAGGTAGCGCGTCGTCTGGCCCAGATGGTCGCCGACTATTCCGGTTGGCATTGGCACAACAAGGATCCACGGCAGCACTTCCGGCCTCCGACCATGCAGCGCCTCGCCGGCATTACGGCGCCCACCCTGATCGTAGTTGGGGAGCAGGATATAGCGGACTTCCGCGCCATGGCTGGTGCCTTTGCACGAGACATTCCCCACAGTCGGAAGGTCGTCATGCCTGGCGTGGGGCACATGGCCAACCTGGAAGATCCCGCACAGTTCAATGCTCTCGTGCGCGACTTTCTGGATGAGTGCGGATTCTCATAGAGCATACCTTTTAAGCGGAGGTCGAACCGGGCGAAACCCTCCATTCCGCTGCCGGTGGAAGCTGGTATGATCCGAGAAGCAACCCACGTCAACGAGCTCATCCGCTGGAGATTCCGATGACTGTTTTGATTCTCCCAACCGATGCACCCACCGTACCGGGGCCACCTCAAGGTCAATGGAATCACGCCCTGTGGGAGACCTTACCGGATGACGGCCGGCGCTATGAAGTAATCGATGGAGTGCTGTACATGAGTACCGCGCCCAGTTTTTTTCACCAATGGATCATCTTCCGTTTGGTGGAATTGGTGGGGACGCCGGCCAGGCAGCAGGAACCGGCCATTCCATTCTTCGCTAGGACCGGGGTGTTGATGCCCGGCTGCGACCCCGTGCAACCCGATTTTGGTCTGGTTCGCAGCGCTAACCGCGACATTATTCGGGATCGCCGGATCCGCGGCATCCCGGATCTGCTGGCCGAGATTCTTTCGCCCACTAATCGCGCCTATGATGAGCAGGTCAAGCTGGATGCCTACGCCCGAGCCGGTCTGCCGGAATACGCAATCGTCGATCCCCAGGCACGCGCGCTCCGCCACTATCGGCTCGAATCACCCGGTCGCTATAATGATCCGCGCCTCTACGCCGGCGACGATGCGATGCGCTTTGACTGCCTGCCGACCATTGAATTTCGGGTAAGCGATCTCTTCGCGGGCGCTCCGGATACTACTCTTTAGAGGTCGGAGTTGAGCGGCGTACGCCGGCATTGATTCAGCTTCGGGAGCAACCACCGCGATGGTCGCTCCCGAAGCGTATTTCTTAGTCGTCGTGTTGGGCCGGATCGTTCCGTGCCATATCCATGGGCGCCGTGGACAACATGTCGCCATCAGGCATGCTGGCCATCATTGGGGTACCTTCGGCAAGCTCAGGCCCCCGCAATGAGGGCGTATTGGCGGCACACGCGGTGCCGAAACGCGGTTGGCCGAAAGGCAAATGTGTATTGCCGCGGGCCAGAATATGCTTGTGATTGGTCGGCGTGCCGTCAGCGTCGCCGTGCCCCCAGAGCGTGTAGCTGCGCGCGTTGGCGTAATGGCCGACGAAGCTGCGGCGGAAGCGCGACTCCGAACGGTTCCGGTGTGACCGATGCAGCACATGGCCGGCGAAGAAGGCCACGTCACCGGGGTCCATAATCGCCGCTACCTCCTGGCCGGGGTACTTGGCGGCAACGCGGGTCAGGGTGTTCACCGATTCGTCCGGATTGCTCACGTTCGCCACCACGGGCAGGTCGCCCAGGCTGTCGCCGTGGTTTTGCCGCTCCCGACCCACCGTGGGGTACACGGGCTCGTGCTGGGTGCCGGGAGTGAACCACATGCAGCCGTTCTCCTCGTCGGCCCGGTCGACCGCGAGCCAGGCGCCGCACAGAGTGTCGGGCACGGTGGGAATGTAGTAGGAATCCTGATGGTACCCTTGGCCTTCGCCGCCGGGGAACTTCAGGAAGAACATGCTTTGCATGGCCATCACGTCCGGGCCGATCAGCGCCTCCAGAACGTCCAGCACGCGGGGGTGCAGCAGAAACCGCTCGTGAATTTCCAGAACGCGATGCAGCATGTGGATGCGCAGGTATCGCCGTTCCAATTCGGCCGGCGATGCTCCGGGTGGGGGCGGCTCCAGTCCCGGCACCTCCATCTTCCCATGCATCAAGTCCTCGCTGTGCCGCCGCAGCGCCGCGACATCCTCGGATGAAACGAGGCCGCGGACGATCAAGAAGCCCTGTTGGTGAAAGGTGACGTATTCCCGCACGCTGAGGCGGTATCGCTCGTAAGCCGGGAGCGGCTTGACCTCGGCCGGCTCCCGCACCGGAAGCACATCAGCGGGGACGGCCGTGATCTCCAGTTGCTTGCTGCTCGCCTGGGCCGGCTCGCTCGTCATCGAATCGCCTGCCCGTGCCGCCATGGTCGGTTGCATCGCCATACCCTTCCTATACCGCGTTAAGCGCCGGTTGATTCTCGATTTGGCTCAGGACTTGCAGCGCCTCCGCGCAGGCCCACTCGCTCAGTTCACGGCGTTCGTTCGCCCGCGCCTCGGGAGCAAGCCGCGCGACGCGTCCCCGGATCGTAAGCTCCAGCGGCGCCCATGCTTCGCGTATTCGGGCCACCATGGCGCCGGGATCGGCGCTCCGGGCAACAGTTTCCCAGAGCCGGCGGTACCGCCACCACGGAGAGTCCGCCGTGGCCGTTCCTTCTGCCTGGGCAAGGATTGCCGGAGGGCCGGCATCCACCCAGCAAGGCAGGAAGATGCCCGTACAGGGCGGCCCCATGCTTGCCCAATAGCGCGACGGTGTGCCTGGCGCCAGTTCGACCGTCATGCTCGCCGCCGTCGCGCTCCCCTCGACCAGACCATGCATGCAAATGGTGGCGGCCTCTTGCCCGGTCGGCCAGTTGAGCGGCGTGGTGGTTCCGTCCGGATTGGCGCCGTGATCGCGGAGCACCTCGATCAGCGTCTCGGCGGTCAGCACGGCATGTTCGCCCGAGGCAAGTCGGCCGCGTGAGCGCAGCATGCGGCATTCGGCCGCGGGCAGGCCGAGGTGATCGGGATCGGTATACGCCCTGGCAAAGTGAAAAGGACGGTGACCGCGCGGCCACCACCCGCGCTCCTCGGCGTAGCTGATGAGGTCGCCGCTCGCCCGGTCATACTCGGACCCTATGGAGGGGCGATTTGAGATGGAGTAGGATCCGGAGGTTATCCTGCGAGCCGCCCAGCGGCGCCCGGCCGTCTCCAATACCCACGCCTCACCTGGGTCCGCGATCAGGAAGGAGTTGTCGTAGAACTGTCGCCCGCCATACACGGTCGAGCCGCCCTGGCCGAACCGCTCCAGCAACCCCGTCATTGCTGCCAGCGCCTCCTGGGCGGTCGTCCCCCGTTCCAGACCAAGCCGCACCAGGTCCATGCCCAGCAAGCCGATTTCCTCGGGCTGTTCGCGGGTGAAGATAGCCTCGTTGCCGATAGCGACCCCGTACTCATTCAAGCCGTGCTCGAATCCCCACAGCCAGAACGGCTGTGAGCCGATCAGCGCGGCGGTACGCGGGGCCTGGGGTACGCTCAGGTACTGGCATTGCAGCTGTGAGTCGGCGGGGTAATTGGCGGCAGGGAGACCGATCAGGCGCTGGGCCTCGTCGGGCAAGCGATCGCTGTTCTTGGCGAGCAGTACTCCACCCGTGGTGCGGTCGCCGAGCGCGACCATGGTATCGCAACTCCGCTCGAACGGCGGGACTTGCATGACATCCGCATCGACACCCATCGCTCCACCCTCCTCGGTTGCCCAATGACGCGGCACTGCATCGGGGAAATCGTTCTTACACATACTATACTCGCCCAACGGTCAGGGAGAGGCGCCCGTGTGCTACGGCACATTCATCGAATCCTACCGATGAGTTCAACAAGCAGCTACGCCGCTCATCGAGACCGTGACCCGCCCTCAGGGCCATCCTACCACGCGTTTATGGTCGATGCCGCATGGTAGGGGCACCGATCTCTTGGCCCGCCCTCACCGCGGGCCCGCCGTCGCGGATCGCGCTACCCGGCGAACGATCCGCCGCTGAACCAGGCGGGCCTGGAGACCGGCGCTCCTAGTACGGCACGGCCCAAATACCTTGGGGGGTTCCGTAGGGGCACCCCTTGTGGGTGCCCTCGGCGCCCTGAACCAGGACACCCGCAAGGGGTGCCCCACACACGCGAGGAACCCTAAGCCAAGCTGTACTAGATCATGGCCGCGGAGCCGGCTGATAGCACAGCCACAAACGTGAGGCGCATCCGATCGATACACCGATATTGACAGCCTAAGCTTATAAGTCTAGACTTAGGAAATGGGCCAAGATCCGAATGTCGACGAGGTGGCCAAAGCGCTTCAAGTGAGCATCGGCCTGTTCGTGCGGCGGCTGCGTCAGGCGCAAGTCGAAGGCGAGCTCACGTTGCCCGAGACCTCGGCTCTCGCCCGCCTGGACCGGGGCGGTTCGACCACCTCGGCAGCGCTGGCCCGGCTCGAACAGATCAGCCCGCAGTCGATGGGGGCGACACTCAGCACGCTCGAAGCGCGTGGCATGGTCGAGCGGCGTCCCGACCCGGAGGACGGTAGGCAGGCCGTCATATCGCTGACCGAAGCGGGACTGCAGGCGCTGCGGAACAGGCGCAACGCGCGGACCGAACAGCTGGCGCGGGCTCTCTCGGTCGGGTTCACGCGCGCGGAACTCGAACAACTGATGGTGGCGGCGCCGTTAATCGAGCGTTTAGCGCAGAGCCTCTGATGCCGGCATCGAAGCAAGACCGGAGGGCGACCAGATGACCAACGGTCGCACGGCGGGTACGGGCGACCGCGCCAAGGGAGACCGCTATAAGTGGGTGGCCTTGTCGAACACGACGGCGGCCGTGTTCATGTCGGCCCTTGACGGATCGATCGTCCTCATCGCGCTGCCGCCGATTTTTCGTGGTATCCACCTGGATCCGCTGGCGTCGGGCAACATCAGCTATCTGCTCTGGATGATCATGGGGTATCGGCTCGTCCAGGCAGTGCTGGTCGTCACCCTCGGCCGCCTCGGCGACATGTTCGGCCGGGTGAGGATCTACAACGCGGGCTTCGTGGTGTTCACCGCCGCCTCCGTCCTGCTGTCTTTCGACCCCTTCGACGGTGGCCACGGAGCGCTATGGCTGATCGGCTGGCGGGTGCTCCAGGCCGTGGGCGGGTCCATGCTCACCGCCAACTCGGCCGCGATCCTGACCGATGCGTTTCCTTCCGATCAACGCGGTTTTGCCCTTGGCATCAATCAGGTTGCCGCTCTGGCCGGCCAGTTTATCGGCTTGGTGGCGGGCGGTGTGCTGGCGACCCTGGACTGGCGGGCGGTTTTCTGGGTCAACGTACCGGTCGGGATCTTCGGGACGGTGTGGGCCTACCGCATGCTCCGTGAGACCGCTCGTCGTGGAGGCGGCCGTATCGATTGGTGGGGCAACATCACCTTCGCGGTCGGTCTGGGCGCGATCTTGGTTGCCATTACCTACGGCATCCAGCCGTACGGCCGGCACACCATGGGCTGGACGAACCCCGCCATCCTCGGCCTGCTCGCGGCCGGAGTTCTGCTGCTCGCGGCGTTCGTGGTGATTGAAAACAAGGTCGCAGAGCCGCTGTTCCAGCCCAGCCTGTTCCGCATCAGGGCCTTCACCGCCGGCAACGTGGCGGGCCTTGCCGTGTCGATTGCCCGAGGCGGACTGCAGTTCATGCTGATCATCTGGCTGCAAGGGATCTGGCTGCCCCTGCACGGCTACCATTACAGCGACACGCCGCTCTGGGCCGGCATCTTCCTGCTGCCCCTCACCGCGGGCTTCCTCGTCGCGGGCCCCGTATCGGGATTGCTGTCCGACCGCTTCGGCGCCCGAGCCTTTGCCACGGTCGGTATGCTCGTGTTCGGCGGCAGCTTCCTCGGCCTGATGTTGCTGCCCGTGGACTTCTCGTACTGGGCTTTCGCCCTGCTGATCACCGCAAACGGGATCGGCGGCGGCATGTTCTCCGCGCCCAACTCGTCGTCGATCATGAGCAGCGTCCCGGCGAGCCAGCGTGGCGTGGCGTCGGGCATGCGCTCGACCTTCCAGAACTCCGGCACGGCGCTATCGATCGGAATGTTCTTCTCGCTGATGATCGTCGGACTGGCGAGCAGCCTGCCGAAAGCGTTGACCAGTGGGCTGCAGCGGCAGAGCGTGCCCCCCGGCATCGCGCATCAAGTCGGCACCCTGCCGCCGGTGTCGTCACTGTTCGCGGCGGTGCTCGGCGTGAACCCATTGGGGCACCTGCTGGGGGCGAGTAGTGTGCTGTCCTCCCTGCCGGCCGCGGCGCAACAGACCATCACCGGCAGGAAGTTCTTCCCGGATCTCATTTCAGGGTCGTTTCACCAGGGCCTGGTGGTGGTATTCGCCGTAGCCGCCGCCCTGGCGGGGCTTGCCGCGCTCGCCTCTCTTCTGCGCGGCGGCCGTTACGTCCACCCAGCGGCCGAGGACGAGGCGCCACTGTCCACCACCGAGCTGCTACCTCTGGATGGGGCGCGGCCTGCCGGCGCCACGCAGCCGGCCGAGGACCGGGTTCATGGCGAGGATAGCGCTCCGGCACGACCACGCAGACGCCCGCCATGAACCGCCACGACCACCGCAATCCGCGAAATGCTCGGGAAATCACCGGGCTCTCCCGCGCCCCACCTTTCGAACGGCGGGACTTGCATGGCGCCCGCATCGATACACATCGCCCCGCCCTCCTCGGTTGCCAATCGACGCGGCACTGCATCGCGGAGATCGTCCTTTTATATACTATACTCGCTCCCACGGCCGGGCGTGCCCTTGTGCTATCGCCGTCGAAGGCTCAGATCTTCGAATCAACAGATCCGGCATGCAAGGTAAGACCACATGAGAGCTAATGTGGTGGACGCCTATCGTTTATTGCGTCCTCCTCCGTCCTCCTCGCTCTATTCCCACTGTTCCTGTTGTCTTGTGCCGATCCGGCCCGTGCATAACTCAGCGCCGCCAGGGTCGATGCGGGTCAGTGTGAGCAAGGGCAACCCTAAATCTCGTATCTTGATCAATACGCCATGGAGAGCGGTCTGGTCAACCACGGGGCCGGTGAGGACGGTTTCCCCATTGTCGGCCCTGATGATAGTCAGTCCATCAAACCACTCAGACCATGTACTATCGAGATGTCCCTTGATGGTCAGGCGGTAGATCTCGTAGGCCATACGGTACCTCCAGCATCTCCAGCATGCCGCCCGTCGGGGCATCAAGATTTCGGCTCGGGAGCCCAGGCTATTGGTCGTAGTCTGTGGTGGGTAGAACACCACCGAGCATCCTGCCGCACTGGACGGCAGGAACGCCGGATACAGCAGACTGGCCGAGTCGGCCAGATTATCTTCGAGGCAGATACCGTACGCAGCGGCCACATCCCGTGCGCTCCAGCAGGATCCTGATCGTGAGACCACCATCAAGGCACCTGGCGCAGGGACTGGGCGCGCGCCCAGACCACCAGGTTCTGGGCCGCGAACGTGGTGCCCAGGAAGAGCGGGAGCTCGCCGATGCTGACGCTGCCGGGGCTGCCGGAGACGTGGCCGATGATGGCCGTGAGTGCCCTGAGCGCTATCGCGATCAGCCAGAGGGTCAGGGTGAACAGCGTGCCCTGTCGGAGAACGGTAGCGGTGGCGTCGCGCCACACCAGTAAGCTGGTACCTCGCCACAAGCCCAGCGCAATGGCGATCACAAGATTGACGACCAGCACCGCAACCGCGGTGGGCGTTGTGGCGGGCTCCTGGGCAAGATTGCTGATCCCCATGGCCGCGAGGATCACGGGCAACACGATCAGTGGCCGAACACGGAGTGGCTGCGCGGTGAACTGGCGGTAGATGACGAGCATCGCGACGGCGATCCAGGGCACGACGGTCAGCAGGTATAGTGGGTTCATCTCGATAGCTCCGCGGGATACCTCTGGGGGCTCCAGCCCTAGCAGCCGTCAGCTGCTAGGGCTGGAGCCCAGCCTTGACCAAAGGCGCGCCGGCGCCGGTACGCATATGCTCGCAATTAGTAGCCGACTAGCGAAACCCCGGTAGGTCGCGCGCTCACCACGGCCACGCGGCCGAGCAGCACCGCCGCGCGCGCCAGGATGGTCGCCACAATCATCAGCATCAGGGCGGCGACAATGGGGATCTGACCGGTGATCTGGTGATCGATGCAAAACTGCACCACCTGGCTGCGCCAGGCGTTGTTTGCCGCCCAGGCAAAGGCCAGGCGTGCGCCCAGCAATGCTACCAACAGGCCGGCATAGATCCAGCTGCCGCGCACCAGCAGCATCCCGGTGCCGGGCTCACGCCGCACTCCGGTCAAGGCGCCGCCCAGCAGGCCGATGCCGGCACCTACCGCGCCGGCGATCAGATAGAGGTGCAGGTCGTTGTAGACGGTCGGCGCGCCATACACATAGTCGTAGCCCAGCCAGCCGGAAACACCCACCGGCACCGCCAGCATGCGCAGCCCGAAGGGCCGCGTGCGCACCTGGTTGGCAATCAACACCAGCCCTACGGCGACCAGCGCCGCGATCTCCGTGATACTCATCGTCCTTCTCCTCCATGGTCTTCCTTCCCGCGTCGCCACTTGCCGGCGGTATCGTTACGATGGGCCCAGTGTACGGGGCGGCAGGGTGGGTTGACACCCATCAAAGGATGGGAAAAGGGGGTGGGTGCTGCCGCGCGTGCGGCACGAGGGAGCGTGGGGTATCGGAGCACGAGGCGTGGCCGCGGGACTGCTACTCGAGGTGCAGGTCGCGTGCCCGGACAATGGCCTTCGTGCGGCTCTCCACCTGGAGCTTGCCGTAAATCGTGTTGACATACCACTTCACGGTGCTCACCGCGATCACCAGCCGGTCCGCGATCTCGCGATTCGAGCAGCCCGCGACGATCAGCCGCAGCACCGCCAGTTCGCGGTCGTTCAACGGGTTGCTTGGCGGGGGCAGTGCGTGCCCAGGCGCGCCGCTTTCGGCGATCGCCGCGTCCGCGTCCCGCGCGCTGCCCAGCAACACCAGGAGGTGGTCTCGATAGCGCGGGGAGCCATGCTGATCACCAGGCATGTGGGTGCGCATCCGCACCAGCAGATGGGCCAGCGGCGCCCCTTCGTCCACAAAAA
Organism: Chloroflexota bacterium; assembly: GCA_025924845.1. Next base: position 11,054 of record JAICHN010000055.1, read on the forward strand.
TACGGATGTAGCCCTCCGGCTCGGCCAGGGTCAGCGCGCGCGTGAGCCGCTCCATGCCCCCTGCTACATCGCCGCGGGCCTGCTGGGCCAGGGCCTGCAGGATGAGGATCTCCAACACGCTGCCCATCCGCCCCTGCCGCTCGGCCAAGCGCAGCAACCGTGCCAACAGTGGCGCTATCTCCGCGGGCCGATGCTGGGCGAGCAGCACCCGTGCCCACGTCAGGTACTCGATCTCCCGTGGGGGATCCAGTGCGTCCTCCACGCGCAGCTGCCGCTCCCGCGCCCATCGCACGGCTACGGCGAGATCGCCTTGTTGGAGCGACAAGCGCGCGTGCCAGGCGGCCAGCGACGCCGCATTGATGGGCGGGAAATCACGCGTGTACAGGGTCTGCTCGACCTGCTGGATCAACGCCTGTGCTCTTGCTGCATCGCCGTGCGCCTGATGCACGCGCGCGAGCGCGACGTATCCCAGGATCAGAATAGCGGCGTTTCCTGTCTGCCGGCACTGGGCGATGCCTTCGTCCAAGTCGTGCATGGCCGCGTCCAGATTGTTCCGCTCGCGCTGGAGCTCGCCGCGTCCCACATAGAGCGGGCCGGTCGCGGCCAGTTGCTCGCCGCGCGCCACAACTAGGTCCAGCGCCTGCCGATAGGTTTGGGCCGCCTGGTGCAGCTGCCCTTGTCGCACGTGGGTTTGGGCCAACTCGAAGGTGATCATGCAGGCCGCATAGCTGTTGCCGGCCGCGTGACTGATCACTCTGGCCTCACTCAGGGCGGCGGCTCCCGCGGCCAGATCTCCGTGCCATAGATAGGCGATGCCCAGGTTCCAGGCGACCAGGCCACGGGCTGCCGTCTCCCTAGGGAGCTGCTCCAGGGCCTGACGCGCGAGGGCGATGGTGCGTGGGGCATCCCCACGTCTGAACGCGATAAAGGCGCGGATAGCAGCCACCCGGCCGGCACGTTCGCTCAGCGCCTGGGTGTCCTCGCGCCGTGGCGCCGACCCTGTACCGCTCGTCGACGTCGGCGGCATGCCGGTGCTCGCTGCGCGCTCGAGATCCTGCAGCAGCCCTTCAGCGGCATCGAACAGACCGAATAGGGCGAGGAGCCAGCTATGCCAGAGGCACAGTTCCACGCGCGCCCGGATCAGTTCGTCGGGTAATGCCTGCAACCAAGCGTGCAACGTGGCGATCTCCCCGCGCTTCGCCATCAAGTCGGCCGTTTGTTCGATCAGTACCGCGGCCTGCTCGAAATCCGCGGCGGCCAGGGCATGATGCACGGCGTCTCGGATCAGGTCATGGCGCGCATACCAGGCGCTGGCCCGCTGATGGAGGGGCACAACGCGCTCTGGATGCATACGCTGCAACTGTTGGCGCAACATCTCGGCAAAGAGGTGGTGATAGCGATACCAGTGCCGCTCATCGTCCAGGGGCACAAGAAAGAGATTGGCCTCGTCCAGCCGCTCCAGCATTCCCTGCCCCGCGGGCTCGCCTGTCAATGCCTCACAGAGCGGCCCACACAGGCGCTCCAGGATGGCGGTCTGGAGCAGAAAGTCTTGCACGCCTTCGGGTTGGCGTGTCAGCACCTCCTGGGTCAGGTAGTCGATGACGAAGCGGTGTGTGCCGGTGAACGCTTGCAGAAACGCCGAGCTATCCTGGCGACCCCGCAGCGAGAGCGCGGCCAGCTGCAGTCCGACAATCCACCCCTCGGTGCGCGCGTCAAGGGCGGCGATATCCTCCGTCGACAACGCCGGCACGCTTGTTTGCGTGAGAAAGGCGCTCGTTTCCTCGCGGGTGAAGCGCAAGTCCGTGGCGCGGATTTCGACCAGCCGCCCCCGTGCGCGCAGCTGGGCCAGGGGCAGTGGTGGGTCAGCCCGCGTGGCGATCACGAGGTGGAGGCACGCCGGGAGGTGGTCCAGCAGGAAGGTCAGCGAGGCATGGATGGCTGCGGCCGTGATCACATGGTAGTCATCAAAGACCAGCACCACCTCCGTGGGCAGGGCCGCCAGGCGATTGATGACGGCGGTCAGGATGACATCGAGGGGGGGCGGCTGGGGGGAGTGTAGCGGCGGTAGACCAATGGCACCGAGCCCCCGGTCTCCATGCACCCTATCCAGCGCGGCGAGCGTGTAGGACCAAAAGCGGACGGGGTCATCATCGCCGTCGTCTAGCGAGACCCAGGCAGCGGGCACCAGCACCTCGTGCAGCCATGCGGCGAGCAGCGTGGTCTTGCCGAAGCCCGCCGGAGCGGCGATGAGCGTCAGCGGGCAGGTGAGCGCCTGCTGGAGCCGCGCGGTCAGGTGAGTACGGCGCAGGAGGTGTGGGGGCAGACGCGGCCGGTGGAGCTTGGTGGCGAGCAAGAGGTCGTCCCGGACCTGGCTGGACGAGGGCGCTGTGATAGCCGTGCGCGCGTCTGCCCCCATCGCCGCACCCGTCACACGCCCCAGCGTCATGGCCGCCGTCCGCAAGCGTGTCGGCGTCAATGCCTCGGACTTGCCGAGGTAGAAGGAGGCGAGCCTGCCGCGCTGCGTGCGGTAGGCTTTCCAGTACCAGCCACCCCGCCCATTGCCGGCACGTTCTTTGCGCGCCGTGAAGCTGCCGCATTCACCGTAAAACGCGAATGTCGTCGCGGTCGCCAGCCAGGCATACCAGTCGGGTGTCCCCACCGTCAGTGCCTGATCATGACCCTGCTGCTGGTAGACCAGGGTGGCACCGTGGACACTGGGAGTCATGCTCGCCATGGCGGTCCTCCAGCATGCTACCTGCCCTGCGTGCTGCATTATCGCATAGACGCCGTATACATGCCGCCGCTGAGCGATGAACGCACGAAGGGGGCAGGTCCCGAAAGACCTACCCCCTTCATTCATCCGTGGTTCCGTCCGGTTCACCTGTGCCGCGAGCACCGCTACGGTCGGCCTGGAAAGCCCCTTGCGGGATTCTTCCTTTTTTCGAGCCCGACCCGTACGAATCGGTCCCGACGGCGCGCTATAACGGAACCCCGAGACTCTGTACCACCCCTGCGCGGTTTTGGGAACGAGCGGTGGTGGGTTGCCTCGTGCGACACGGCAGTTGGTCGTGGTCGATACGGTAGCCGGGCATCCCACGCGCCCGGTCCACCCCTATCTATTCGGCGGCACCCGTTTTCCTCGATCCTCCCCCATCCCGATGCTTTCGCTACCACGATGCGAGCGGTCGATTTCAAGAGTACCGGTGCGGATTTCGTACCTCCCGCGCGAACTCGTCATTACCAGCGGATGCGTGTTACAATACACCGTCCTTTGGACGAATGCCGGCAAGTTCTCCACCATTCTCCCGATTTCTCGCGAATTCCCCACCAACAGCGCGCTCACTATCCACATGGGCTATTGGCTGAGGGGGAACGCGCGCCTATCGTGTGATGTGTGGATAACCCGTGACAAGAGGAATGCTCAGGCCGTTAGAGCTGAGGCAGTCAGTATGGGAGCGGGCCGCCGGGCGGCATTCATCTTGTGGACATTCATCCTAGAGACACCATGCACCATCCATAATGAGTATGACAACGGTTATAGATCACGCAAGGGGGCGGCTCGAAGGCCGATCAGGAATAATGATCATTTCATCGTCTATCGCGTTCACCGTCGAGCGCCTTGGCTTGCTGATGGCGCCGGCGCCCGAGGATCCCCGCGAAGCCGAGGGGGTACTCAATCCGGCCGGTGTTGCCGGGCCGGATGGGCACTATTATCTCTTCCCTCGCTGTGTCGGCGCCGGTAACTATTCCCGGATCGGCGTGGCGCGCGTGCTGCGCGACGACCAGGGTAGGCCGGTCGGCGTCGAACGTCTCGGTATGGCGCTCGAACCGATCGAGCCCTACGAGATCGCCGGACCAGGCATGGGAGGTTGTGAGGATCCTCGCGTTACCTACCTGGCCTGTGCCGATACCTACATCATGGCCTACGCCGCCCTCGGTCCGGGCGGGGCGCGCGTCGCTCTTGCCTCTTCGCGCGATCTGCGTACCTGGGAGCGGCACGGCCTGATCGACTTCGCTCCGGAGCAGGGCGTCGATTTCAATCGATTCGTCAATAAAGATGCCATGCTCTTGCCCGGCCCCGTAGTGGGCCCTGATGGAACCCTGGCTCTGGCCTTCCTGCACCGCCCGATCTATGAAACCTGGCACGAGGCGGAGGCGCGATATGGTCCGGCCCCCTTGCCCACTGGGGCGCAGGATAACTTGCCCAGCATCTGGATCTCCTACTGCCCTTTAAGCGATCTAGGATGGTTGACCGACCGGACGCCGCCTCGGTTCACCCAGCATCATCTGCTGGCGCGGCCGGAATCGGCCTGGGAGGCCTATAGGATCGGCGGCGGCACGGTGCCCGTGCATACGCCGGCCGGTTGGCTGACCTTCTATCATGGGGTCTGCCTCAGTGAGGAGGGTGGGCGCTGTTATCAGGCCGGGTTTCTGTTGCTCGATCGCGACGATCCCCGGCGCATTCTGGCTCGCTCCGATGTACCACTCTTCGGCCCCGAGACGATCGATGAGCGGATCGGGATGGTGAGCAACGTGGTTTTTCCCACCGCGGTAGAGGAACGGAACGGCGGCCTGGACGTCTATTACGGAATGGCGGACAGTCGGATCGGCGTGGTCCACCTGGCGCCGACCACCAGCGTCGCGGCCGACCAGGCCAACGAGTTTGCCGCGTGACAGGGCGCTACGACCCACGGTAAGCATCGCGAATGGTCGGTAAGTCCGGGCCTTCAGATACCCACCTGATCCGAGGGTCTGAATCGCATTGCCGACCATATCGCATCGATCGATATCAGGGTCACCCCGATCAGTCCTCGTTTGCTGAGCAGTTCCCAGAGAATGTCGCGATTGAGATCGGTATTTGCCTTTAAGCCACCCTTTGGATAGCTGATCCAGAGCACACCGCCGGGCTTGAGGGCACGTTCGGCTTCCGGGATGAGACGCGCAACTTCCGCCTGATCCTTGACAAACAGTTGCACGACATCGCACCCAGCCTCCAGCGCGGCATGCCGCTCGTCAACCATGGTTACGCCGTCCGGCAATGGCCCAAGATCGCCAAGATACCGCGGCGGTGCATTCATGACCGTCAAACGCCGACCAGGCTTAATCAGCAATTTCTTTACCAGCGATCCGATGGCCGGCGCTTCAACTTTCCAGGCATTGCCCGCAAGGGAAACCGTCGACCGGGATCAAGAGGCCGCGGCGGCTCTTTGTGGTCCCTGCCCTTCGCGCCGACGCGGATCGGGCACCACACCAAGTGCCGTCGCCAGATCGATCTGGTGATCCTGCTCTTGCTTGACCAGCCCTTGCAGCACCTCCGCCAGGGCGAATTCCCCCAACTCCTGTGCCTGCACGATGCGCTCTCGGTAGTTCCGCACCGTCTCGTCCTCAGCCTGCAGGTCAAACCACAGCATGTCTTCATTATTCTCTGACACCTGTACGGCTTTGGGAGTGTGGACAGGATATGCCCCGAAGAAATCGAGTTGTTTGGCTACCGCCAGAGCATGATCCAGTTCCTGATGAGCATGCTTTTCAAGCTCGGCCGCAATGTCCATGTAGCGCGCGCCGTCAAGCTTCTGGCTAAAGATGACGTACTGAATGATCGCCTTATACTCACGTGCCAGATCCTCTTGAAGACCCTGGATCAGCTTCTCACGTTTCGCGTTATCGGCGTTGTTGTCGGCGGCCATGCGGCACTTCCTCTCTAGGGTAGGCGGTTCAGTCGCGCCATATATCCGGTCTCTCACCTGAGTGTAGCACCGCACTATTACGCGATCCACGCTCCCCCGGCCCCGCGAATGTGCCTCGCGTTTGTGGAAGCGATGCCGGCCGGCTTCGCGGCCACGACCCGCGCTCCTAGAGCGCGAAGCGCGCCTGGCGCTTACCGACCGCGCGTTCGCTCTTGCTCTGCTGCCGGCCAACGCACCCAGGGATGGCCTCACAACGGTGCCGGGGCGCTTCGACAACGTCGCGGCCCGGGTCAAGGCCCGCCGCGACGGAGTGGAGTGGGGGGGGGCGGCGCCCGACCACAAGCGCCGGCGATGGGGCAATAGGCCCGCGCCCCATAGGTCGAGGCCGCCGCGGCCCCC
>JAICHN010000056.1 GCA_025924845.1 Chloroflexota bacterium
TCCAGTCTATCATTTTGCAGTTAGTTCACTGCCTCAGATCGCGTAGCCCGCCGCGTCCGCCCGCTTGAATGTCAAGCCTAAACCAGGGCGTGATCGATCGGGGTACAGGTTGCCGTCGACCGGAGTCAGGGCGCCATCGAACAGCATGTGCTCGATGCGAACGTGATCGTGGAAATACTCGATCGGGCTGAGCAGAGGGATGGCGCAACACGCCTGCACATGGAGCGATGGGGCGCAGTGCGCCGAAAGGGCCAGGCTGCGTGCCTCGGTGAGCGCGGCGGTACGCAGGAAACCGGTGATCCCCGCACAGCGCGAACCGTCCGCCTGCAGCACGTCGACGGCCTCGGCTTCCAGCATCCGGCGAAAATACCAGAGATCGTAGCCATACTCGCCCGCCGCGATCGCCATACCTGCCGGCCCACGATCGCGGATCAAATGCAGCCCGGCCAGATCGTCGGACGACACCGGCTCCTCGAACCAGACCACGCCATACTCGCGGAAGGCCTCCGCCTGGGCCAGCGCCTGCTTGCGGGCGTAGGCGCCGTTCGCGTCCACATAGAGTTCGGTGTTCGGCCCAATCGCGGCACGGGCGACCCGGACGCGATCGAGATCGTCGGCGGGCCTGCTACCTATCTTCATTTTCACGCGCGGAATGCCCTGGTCCACCCAGCCGCTGAACTGCGCTTGCAAACGATCGATTGGGTACGACGTGAAGCCACCGCTCCCATAGACCGGTACGGCGTCACGCACCGCGCCGAGCAGGGTCATCAGGGAAAGATCGAGCAACTGCCCCTTCAGGTCCCAGAGCGCCACATCCACGCCCGAGATCGCCATGGAGGCGATGCCGGGCCGGCCAAGGTTACGGATGGCTCGCACCATCGCCTCCCAGCAGCCCGGTATATCCAGGGCATTCCTGCCAATCACGACCGCGGCCAGGGTATCCCGAATCAGGCAAGCGGTGGCCGAATCGGCGTAGGTGTAGCCGAGGCCGTGTTTGCCCCCGGCGACGGCTTCGACGATGACGAGCGTGGTCGAGTCCCATGCATAGGTGCCGTCCGCTTCGGGGAAATCAGTGGGTATCTTATAGGCCGTGACATCGATCCGCTCGATCCCGGCCGTGCCGGTGGAGCTATTCATAGGGATCTTCCTCTCACTAAGCTTCGTACTCCCCCTGTAGGTTCGGGCGTCCACGGCGCCCATCAACAGGCTATGGCGTCCATCAACAGGCTATAAAGTGGCAGGATGGTCAGCCGGGATCCGCTCTCGTACACGTGACGTGTTGACAGACGATTAGGTATTGCCCTCCTTGGCCTGATGTGCCGGCCTGCCCGCGCGCCGTACCGGTGTCCGACCCTCTCGAGAGCATGCCAAGAACCAGGAGGAGCAGGAAGCCGACGAAGAAGGCCGACGCGAGGTGCCGGGCCTTGCGCACATCGTGCGCCTCGACGAGCAACTGTTCGGTCACCACAAACAGCAGCGCCGCCGATCCGAACGAGAGCAGGAGCGCGATAGGGCCGGCTGGGAGGCCTCCCAGGACAGCTTCACTTAGCGCGGTGATAATAATGAACAGCAACCCCAGCCCCGCGGTCGTGCCGACCATTTGCCCGCGCGTCGCACCCGCCGACCCCAAGAGGGTCGTGATGGTGAGACCGAAGGAGAGATTTTCCACGGCCATCGAAAAGCTCAGCAGTGCACCGAGATTCTGCCCCGCCGCGATGCCGATACCGAGCACAACCCTGCTCACCAGCTGATCCACCACGGCGCCGGCAATGAGACCGACCGGCCAGGCCTTCTCCGTGCCCGCCCGCGCTTCGGCGCGTCGGTCCAGTTGACGCACGCCCAGCATCACGATCACCCCCAGCACAAAGCCGACGATGATCCACGGCAGCGCGTGATGGGTGTGCGTTATCTGAGGAAGCAATTCCACTGCTACCACCGCGAAGACCACCCCGGCGGCGAAATGCAGTAGGGATGTGCTGCTTGCTTGTCACGGAACCATTGTATCCGGCGGCTGCCGTAGTGTTCGATCCGCTCGGGTCGCAGCTTGAACCGGAAGATGCTTCCACACGTCCACGCCGTCGGCCGGACCGAGCCGGCAGCGGGCGACATAGTGCGCCGTTCCCGCTGCCTCGTCTTGATGGAGGGACAGAATCGCCGTACGGCCCGCGCCGGCATCCAGCGGTTCCAGCGTCTCCTCTCCGCCACAATCGATCATCCGACCCTGCGCTTCGTCCGTCCGCGCGAAGCGCAGGCCCAGGGGTGGACACTGTGAGAAGCTATAGTTCCGGGCAGTGTACTCCAGTGCTACGCCCTTACCTGGGTTCGACGCCGACGACACCTTGATCTCCGTACTCAAGCCCACCGCGATGGGAGGCGCGGCCGGACTATAAGCATCGCAGAAGAAGCCTTGCCATCTCGTATCTCCCCCATAATGAGCACAGCTTTCATCAGCGTCCAGGCTTGAGCCGCGAAAGTCGAGCGCGATGGTATGCGTGGCGCCGGGGCAACAGCTGTCATAGACGTAGAGCGTTCCGGTGCCGTCCCCCGGGTCGTCGTAGCCCAGAGCGAGAACTTGGTGGATGACGAACGATCCCCGGGCCAGTCCGACCAGCCCGATCGGCCATGGCTCATCGGCGTCGAGATGCCCCGTGAGGACAGGCCACTCCTGCCTGGACTTGGCGAGCACCCACGCGGCCCCCGCGCCGGGGACGAGGCGCAACGCCAGCGACCACAGGAGCATGATGCGGGCGGCCCGGCTCCTCATGCTGTCGAGGAGCCGGCGCCAGATATAGTTCCGTAAAATGCTCCCCGCGGCCCCGTCATGCGTAGGATGATCCTCCGGGCCGACGCCGCGAGGCAGTACCCAACCCCGTTTGTAGTAATCAAGAGCCGCCCACGCCATGCCTCCACAGAGTCCATAGCCGGCGATCTGCTTGTCGGTCATCACCGTCTCAATAAGCCGGTGTGCCTGAACTTCACGAACGATCAGGTGTGCAAGGCCGCTATTGGCCAGCGCTCGGACCACGCCGGAGTGCTCGCGTGCCAGGTAACGGCGAATCTCGTTCAACTCCCAGCCGTCAACGGACCAGGAATTATTGAAGGCGAAGGCGTCTATCTCGGGTCTAAACGGCGTCCTCCTGGTCATGAAGAGGTATTCCCGCATCGCCTAGCCGTTACCGTTCACGTTCAGTTGGCCCAGGGTGACCTTGTAGGTCTCCTGACCGCTGGGAGTGACGGCGGTGATCGATATGCTGTCACCCGGTTTCTGATTGGCCAGCACGCCCAAGAAGTCTTGCAGCGAGCCGATATCAGTGTTGTTGACCTTGATAATGATGTCGCCTTGCTTGAGGCCCGCCTTGTCCGCCGGTCCACCGGAGACCACCTGTGCGACCAGCACGCCATGATCGACCGGCAGATTATATTGCGCCGCCAGTTGCGGCGTAACGTCGGTAGCGGAGATGCCGACAGCTGCCCGTCCGCTTTCCTTGACCTTGCCGTACTTAATCAGTTGTCCGGTGATATTTTGCACGGTATTCGAGGGGATGGCGAAGCCGACGCCGCTAGCGGGCGCGTTAAACTCGGGATCGATCGCGGTCAGAGTCGGGATACCAACTACCTGGCCGCCCAGGTTAATCAAGGCGCCCCCACTGTTGCCGGGATTGATCGCGGCATCGGTTTGGATCGCATGGAGAATGGAGCCGCTGGTCTGCTGCCCTTCACGGACGGTTCGGTTGACCGCGCTGACAATCCCATTGGTTACGGTATTGGCAATGCCGAGCGGATTACCCAATGCCAGCACCGTTTGTCCAACCCGCAGCTTCGTGGAATCACCGAACGACGCCGTGGGTAATTTATTATCATCGATCTTGATCACCGCGAGGTCGTCCACCGCGTCATCGCCAATCAATTTGGCCTTCATCGACCGACCGTCCGGCAATACAACCATGATCTGCTGCGCGCCGCTCACCACGTGATGGTTGGTCACGATATAGCCGTCTTTCCGAATGATCACGCCGGAGCCCAATCCGGTCCCCACATTCTGAACCTCCACGACTGCCGGCCCGACGTCCGCGATCGCCTTCTCCCGCAGCGTCTCGGCATTCGTCGTCGGCACGGTCGGGGCGCTGTTGCTCGTGGACGTCGCCGGCCGCGCCGCGCTGTCTTGGCGCGCGCTCACCGAAGCGCCCGCCACGAGGAACGCGCCCAGCGCCAGGCCGATGAGCAGCAAGAACAGGCGCTCGAACGCGCGGCGTCCATGCCCAAAACCATGTGTCGCAAGCCGTCTATTCATCTCCGTCTCCGCATTCCGTACACTGTCTGAATCGCGCCGTGCGCGGCACTCGATGGAACACCGCTCCGCACTCGTGCCGTGAGCGGTCTTTAGGTCAACCGTCCATTCCCACGCCTATCGCCATGCCTTCCCCTCCGCTGTGGCCTATTCCTCATGCTCTATAATGGCGCGGCCCGCGGCCGCAAGGCCCTTAGGGCGGCGTGAGCCTCGGGCGTCGCGAGCAAGGCCGTCAGGGCCGTCGCGGCGGCGACGAGCAGGCTCCAGGCGGAGAGCGCGCGCTGCTCTGTTACCTCAGCCAGGGTGAGTCGGCCGGCCTGGACTAGGTCGAAGGCCGCCTTGCCGGCGAGCGCCAGGGGTATCCATGGCCGGCCGGTCGTACGATCGGCGTCTCCCATCGCCGCCAGCGTAGCGGTGACGGCATAACTGGTAAGGCCAAGCACGGCATCCGGAACGGCCAGGAGAGCGTAGGCTTCCGCCGAACTATGCACTGTGTCGGCGTCGAAGCCCGGCAGCGGTGGATCGGGCAGATGTTTAATGAGACCCATCTGATAGAGCGCGACCACGGCCAGCGACCCCATGGCGACGAGCGACGCACCCATCTGGGTGCGCCGCCACGTCAAGAATGCCCCCGATCCACCGCGAAGGCTCCGGCTCAGTTGCTCGGCAGTCATCGCAGCTTCCGGGCGGCGAGGATGCAGGCAGCGGCAACGGCCCCGGCCCCGGCCAGGGCGATCTTCCGATCGTTCTTTACCAACCACAGGGCCGGACTGCTCGTACGCGACTGGTCGCCAAACGTGCCCCGCGCCCCGTGGTCGCCCGGCAACGCGTCCCAGAGATTGTCCTGCCGGTCGGGGCTTGCCGGCTGATCGGTTTGCTGCGCTTTGTAGCCCGTTTTGGCCAGATACACATCCAGCAAGCCCGGCGCGACCATGTTGGCGACCACCGCTTTGATCGTGGGGAAGCCGACATACAACTCACGGCGCTTGTGATGTGCCGCGAAATAGATAGCATCAGCGGCCACCTCCGGCTGGAAGATGGGTGGCACAGGCTGGGGGTTGTTGGGCAGCCGACTTTTCACCCAACTGAACTGAGGTGTGTTGAGCGCGGGCATTTGCACCATACAGATCCGGATCTTGCTGCCGTCGTGGATCAACTCGCATCGGACCGAGTCAATGAAGCCGCGAATCCCCGCCTTGGCGCCGCAGTACGCCGATTGCAGGGGGATACTGCGGTAGGCCAGCGCCGAACCGACCAGGACGATCGAGCCGTAATCGCGCGGGATCATGCGGCGCAACGCGGCCATCGTCCCATATACCTGACCTAAATAGGTCACTTCGGTAGTGCGTTTGAACTCCTCGGCCGTCATCTCTTTGAACGGTGAGAACACCGATACCATGGCGACGTTGACCCAGATGTCGATGGGACCAAACTCCGCCTCGACCTTCGCCGCCGCCGCCTCGACCTGGGCCGCGTCGCCCACGTCGGCCGGCACGATCAGGGCCTTGCCGCCCGCCGCCTCCACATCTCGTTTGGCGCCTTCCAGCCCATCCATGCCGGGGCCGCCGCGCGCAATCAGGCCTAGGTGGGCGCCGTGCTTGGCAAACGCCTGAGCCGCGGCGCGGCCGACTCCCGCCGCCGCTCCGGTGATCACGACTACGTCAGGTTTCCGTGGGCTACGCATGATTGCTTTCATTACACCTCCTGAGTCACGTCAAGCGCCCAGAAGCCTTTACGCTCGATTTGGAGGGCAATGCCGGTGCGCAGCTTCTCAGCCGGCACTAAACCATACTCTCCCCAGTAGTCGAGCAGGCTGTTGAAGATCCTCATTCTGTACGAGCCGGCGAGCTCGATATCGACGCGCAGTGCCGTGGTGGTCGTGCGATCGTCGGTATTGCCCACAAAGAGAAGGAGCTTTTCTCCCTGACGAAAGCCCAGGGCCACGGCATGAGTGCCCGCCGCATGCACATGGGCCGTGATGTCCTCCTCGTAGGCCACATAGGGCGCCGACTCTTGAAAATGGTAATTGGTATACATCACGGGCTCGGGGGCGCGCACGACCAGCCAGGTTAGCCGCTGCCCACGGTACGGTAGGTTCTGCACGGCCAGCCATTTCCAATCGGGCGCCAGACGGGGCTGGACGTGCGGCGAGTCGGCCGAAAGATTTAAGCCGGCCGCGCCTTCAATGGCTGCCCACAGGTAGCGAGGGGGGAACCAGGGCGAAAGCATCATACCCTCATTGACCAACGTCTCACCGTGCAGCCACTCGGAGAACTGACCAGGCACCGTATTGTTCTGGCGGGGGTTGCGCGAATAGTTCTGGAAGCTCGTGCTCAAGGCATGGTCCATGAATTCAGGACTGAAGTGGGCCGCGGCGAAGGCATACCAGAAGGTCACGGCGACCCAGATCCCGCCCATCAAGCCATAGGCCGGTTCGGCCCCAGGACTATAATTCGGCGCATCGCGCGGCGTGGTGCGGATGCCCGCCTCCGTCCAGAAGTCGCGGCTGCTCAAGCGGCCGACGATCCGCGCCGTGGCCTCATTATCGGCCACATTGAAGATCACCGGAAAGACCAGGTCCGAGGTCACATCAGTACGCGGCGTTCCATCAATATCGATGTTCAAGTAATACAGGCCATTGTCGTTGTTGACCAGTTGGGTATTGATCGCCTCTTTGAGCGCGGCCGCCTCCGCGGCAAAGTCAGCGCTCTCTTCGTGCTTCGCCAACACGCGGGCCATGTGCGAGACCGTTTGCAGCGCGGCGAAGCATTCGGAGTTGACCTCGGTAGTGGCGCCGGAGAGACGATAGTTCTTGATCACGTTGCGCCAGCCGACAATGCCCCAGTCCGAGACGCCGGTCGAGGTACACCACACCAACCCCTGGTCGTTGCGCTGCGACAGAATGTAACGGGCTGCCTTGGCCGCCGCGGGATAGACCTGACGGAGGAAATCCTCGTCTCCCGTGGCGTTGTAGTGGTGCCACAGGGCCAGGATCAGCAGGGGCGTATTGTCGTTGATATTGAGGCCGTAGTCGGCCGTCTTGCCGGTACGGATGTCGTAATACTCGACGATCATCCCGCTCGGCTCCGCCAGCCGAACGTAGGCCAGCAGCGAGGCACGGGCGAACTCAGGGGCGAGGTAGTCGGCGCCGAAGCCGAACCAGGAGGTGTCCCGGCCCACGCTGTTATTCGAGTGCATTGGATCGTTCACAAAGCACCATCCGGTCGGAGCCTTCAGCATTACCCGGAGCATGTTGGCCTTGGCCCACAGCACGCCCCGATTCACCTGCACGCTGGGGGTCAGGACGACCGAGCGGCCGAGCATCTCGTGATAATAGGCCTGGGTGCGCGCCAGCGCCTCGGCCGCGCTGGGGCAGGCCTTATAGGTCGCGGTCGCTTCTCGGCGCCCCTGGCTCGAAAAGGTGAGCAGGTAGGAAAAGGACGCCTGCTCGCCCGGTTTGAGCGCGTGGGAAAGATGCAGCACGCCGAGGACCTCCCCGGTGGAGACATTCGTAGTGTCCGAGAGCAGGCCGGGCCAGTGCCCGGCCACGGCACGGGCATAGTCGGAGGACGTTTCGTAGCTGGTCGGCCGCTCCGAACAGCCAAAGACTCGCACCAGGTCGGGATTTGAACGATTCCAGCAGAGCAGGGCGCCCAGCTTCTTATCGAACGTCGCCTCGATGTCCTGGGGGGTATCGCCGCGTAACTGACAAAAAGCAAAGGTGGCGATGTGCGCCGGCTCGGCCCCATCGTTGCGCAACTCCACCTGGTAGTAGACGGCGGGAGGATCAACCTCCCCATCCTCATGCGGGTGCCCGCTTAGCACAAAGATGTCTTCGTGGACCGCCACGTTGGTCGTCAGGACGAAGTCGCGCTCCTGATGTTCGGGATGGAGCGTGAAGGTTCCGGTCTCAGCCGGCGCCAGATGCATGCCGGTCTGCTCATCCCAGTGATGCAAGACCAGCGTACCGCATACGGTCGCGCCCGTCTCGATGCTATAGACCTTCTCGAGGGCGCCGGTCCCTTTAATCAGGATACAGACCGTGGGACTCCCGAGCGTGCTGCCAGCCGCCATTTCGTCGTCGGGGACAGTATAGACGGCATCGCGCGCGCTATCCCCTATGCCGTGGGCAATATCCATAAACTGCCGTGCGCGTGTACGGCGCACCCCTCCTTTCCCTCATACGGCGGGACTTGTTCTCGTCCGTCTGGAGGCCCGCCGGATCGCCGAAGCGTCCATCGAGCCGGCTCACGTCAAGGCGAATGCATCGTGCCACGCCCTCTCCAGCCCAACTCGACTATCGGCGATCACCTGGAAGAGATCCGCGTCCCACAGAGGATCGGGGACGCCGCTGGAGAAGATCTCCACACTGTAGGCGCCCCGAAAGCCGCTCTCGTACACGGCGCGGAGCAGGGGCGGCAGGGGAATCTCGCCCTGTCCGACGATCAGTCGATCCTGAAAGGAGCGGGGCGTGCGCCAATCGCTGAGCTGTACCACGAAGATGCGGTCGCCGCAGGCTTTGATTTGCTCAAGAATACCGGCGTTCTGCCAGATATTCCAGGCATCCAGGCAAATACCGAAGTTGGGGCGATCGACCGCCCGGACGATGTGCATGGCCTGTTCCAGAGTCCAGATCGCGGACTCTTCGTTCATGATCGAGGCGTTCAGCGGCTCCAGAGCGATGCGTGCTCGGTGGGTCTGGGCAAAATCGGCCAGCGCTCGATACTCTTTCGCGGCAGTGTCGAAGACCTGCTGAATGTTGCCGTTTGGAGGGATACCGGTATTGGTGACGAAGGGCGCGTCCGGTGCCGCCCCGGCCAGGAGTTCTATCGTCCGGCGGAAGCGCGCCATACGCGCGGGCACGTCTTTCGGCTCCGGCTGCGATAGGCTGGGAAACAGGGTGCGCACCACGGGCTGCACGGAGCTGACCACCAGGCCATGCCGAGCGATGAGCGCCAACTGCTCCGCGGTGTGATCGGCGTCGAGCTTGGCCTCGCAGACCTCGATCGTATCGACGCCAAGCCGCGCGTAATTCTCGACGTCCTGCTCGAAAGTCCAGGGATTGGTGGTGAACTCACTGACGCCGAATTGGTAGGCGGGGGGACTACTCATCTGGACTACCCTTTCAGGCGCGGCACACCGCGACCCGAGGTGCCGCGGGGCGAGAGGTCGTGCCGGATCGGCGGCGCGCCCTTCTGAGCCGGGCGTTTTCCGGCCAATACGTTCTGCCGCTCGCTGATCAGGTAATCGGCCGTACGAGCGGCAAGGGCCTGGATGGTCAGGCCGGGATTGGCCGAGCCTTGAGTGGGAAGGATGCTGCCGTCGCAGATGAATAGGTTCGGGATGTCGTGTGATTGACCGAAGCCGTCCACTACCGAGGTTCTGGGATCGCTGCCCATGCGCGCCGCCCCCACCAGGTGCGCGTAGCGCGCTTCCTGCACCACCTCCTCGGCCCCGGCCGCCCACATTACCTCTTCGGTGGTCTTATGGCCAAAGGCGATCATCTTCTTGTCGTTGTCGCGCAGCGAAAAGGTGATCTTGGCCACTGGAAGACCGTAGCGGTCTTTCTCCTCGGCCAATCCGACTCGATTCTCCTCCCAGGGCAGGATCTCGCCCAACACGCCGAGGGCCGACCAGTGGTTATAGTCCATCATGGCGCGGCGCAACTCCCAACCCCAAGCGCCTTTAGCCGCGATCATCTGCTTGGCGAAGGAGATCGGCAGCGGACCAACCGATTGGATAGCGAAGCCGCGGACGAAGTCGCGCTTGGGATCCGTCTCGTAAAACTCCTCGGTCAGGGAGTTCGCGGGCGGCCCCTTATACATGCGAATCAGATCAGGGAAGCGGCCGAGCACGACGTTCCCGGCCTGAGCCATCAGATACTTGCCAACCGTGCCGCTGGAGTTCGCGAGGCCCTGCTCGAAGCCGGGACAGGCCGAGTTGAGCAGGAGGCGCGGCGTCTCGATGGCGTAGCCCGCTACAATCACCAGTTTGGCCTTTAACTCGACCTCCCGAAGGTCGGGGTCGAAGTAGGTCACGCCGCTGACCTTGCCGGCCGGACCCATGTTGATCCGCGCCGCCATGCAGCGGTCGCGGATCTCCGCGCCATGACGAATGGCGTCCGGCACGTGGCTGATCAGCGTACTTTGTTTGGCCCCCACCTTGCAGCCCTGAATACAAAAGCCGCGATAGATGCAATGAGGACGATCGCCATGGGAGCCCGCGTTAATCGCCACGGGGCCGCCGACGCTCACCCGAATACCCAGCTTCGTACACCCCGCGACGAGGGTGTCGCTCACTCCCGCCGTAGGGTGCGGACCATAGGGGTAGCCGTGGGGGTCGCCCCAGGGATAATAGGCCGGCCCGGAAACCGGCATCTCCTTCTCCAGCAGGGCGTAGTAAGGCTGGAGATCCCAGTAGGAGATGGGCCAATCGGCCCCCAGCCCGGTGTCGGAGTAGACCGTGAAATCCGAGGGGTGGAAGCGCGGCGTGAAAGCGGCCCAATGTACCGAGCCGCCCCCGACTCCCTGCCCACTGTTGTTGGCGCCGAACACCAGCGGATTTTCGCCGCCGGTGATCCGAAGCTCGTTCCAGTAGAGCTTATGCGAACCCGCTTCGTCCGAGACCCAGTCTCGTTCGGTGTCCCAGAACGGGCCGGCCTCGAGGCCCACCACGCTGAAGCCCGCTCGAGCCAGCCGCTGCAACAGCACGCCGCCCGCCGAACCCACCCCGACGATACACACATCCACTTCCTCGTCGTGGGGATAGCGCCGCATTGGTACATCGATCTTCTGGTTCGGGCCAAGCCGATGCTCGCCCGGCTGCGGCCCTCGCAAGCCGCCCAGGGGCGCGTGAAGCAATCCCTGTTTCAATGGGTACCTCCCTGGCCGCCGGCAGGCCCTTCCTGGCCGGGATGTGAAGGCGACCAACCGTTGGAGGTGTCTCCTGTCGACAGAGCGCTCGGCGGTGGCGCCCAGGCATAGCGCTGCTCGTCAACCTCCCACGGCTCAGGTTGACCGTGCTCCATCCGCATGTAGCCACGTGGATACGCCGGCCCACCGAAGCCGATCTCGTCCCAGGCATAGGGATGGGCGTAGTAGGCGTCAACGGCATCTTGCACCAACATGGCCCAGTAACGCTTGACCGACATGCGGCGCCAGATCTCCTCGGCCGCGGGCGGGCGCGCGTCATGAATCGACTTCAGCACCTCATCCTGCTCACGCGGCCCAAGTTCGGCGAATGATGTTCCGTGCAGATGCTGTGCGATGGCCTCGATCGCCTGCAAACCAAGCCGGTGCGCCTCGCCGTCGGGCGGCATATCCTCGTAGCGGTAGCCATCGATACGACCGTCATGGAGACGGGCGTCCAGGGAGGGGAGGAGGGGGATACGGTGCTCTTCGTCGCGGTCGTCCTGCGGCAGGACGCGGGCCAGCACCGCTTTCAACAGCCTCGCCTCATCAGGGGTGAAAAAGCGGATGGGCGGGATGTCCTGAACGCGGGCGAGCACGACAGCGCGCGTGGCGTCGTCCCAGAACCGCTGCTGGGCCAGGGTGCTGAAGCCGGGATAGTAGCCGGGTTGTGCCCTGGGCGGCAAGGGAATCCCGGTAGTTGGGTCTATGGGGAGGAGGTCGACGCCTGGGGTAGGCGGCGGTGCGGCGTTTGGTCGCGCGGAGTCACGTTTGATATCAAGCTTTGCCACTACTCCGCCCTCCGCAACAGGCTCGCCAGTAGGCCCAGGAAGCCGGAGGCGGAAAACAACAGCGGGGCAAAGACGGGGGGACCATACATCAGGTTATAGAGCGGGTAATGGAGACCGCCGGGACGGCGCAGCATGCCCCGCACATGATAGAAGGTGCCGGCCGCGCCGTCGAGAAGGGCCAGGAGGGAGATGATCGGCAGCGCGATGCGCGCCATACGCTTGCTGGGGATAGCGCCGATTCCGGCCACGAACAACACCGGCGTGAGCAGAATCGGTGTCCACTGCGCCTTATACTGGAAGTTGTTCTTGTAGTGCGAGTAAAGCGCCTCTATGCCGCTGAACACCGCTGATATAGCCGCCGCCGCCGCAAGTTGCTTCTGGAAACGCCCTTCGCGGATATGGTGCTCGAGCGCCTCACCCTCCTGGACTACACTGTTCGGCAGGAGCCGCGACCACCAGGTGAGGGGCGAGTTCGTCGGAGGAGCGCCGGGCTCCCGGTTCACCCCTCCTGGAGAGGAATCCCCGATCGGGGCGGCCGGCGACCGCGTCTCCTCCGGAGATCGCTCGACCGGCGTGCTACCGGCCTGCCCGTTGGACAACGAGTTCGCGATCCCCTCACCTTGAGGCCGGCTGAAATCATCCTCGCGGCGGAGGAACGTCGCGATCAGACCCAGATAGCCGCTGAGCGCGAACAGCAGCGGGGCAAACACCGGCGGCCCCATGATCACGTTGAAAATCGGGACGCGCCAGCCCCCCGGCTTGCGCGCCACGCCGCGCACATGAAATACGAAGCCGACCATCCCGTCCACCACGGTGATCAGCGAGACGGCCGGCAGGATGGTTCGCGCCGCGCGTCGGCTAACGGCGCCCCAGACGCCCGCGACGAACAAGGCGGGGCTGAGCAAAACGGGGCTGTACATCACGCGCTGACTGTAGCTGCCTCGATAATGCTCGGACAGCACCTCCAGGCCGCTGAGCGCGGAGGCCAGCCCGGCGATCAACGACAGGCTGCGCTGAAATCGGCCCTCGCGGATGTACTGGTCCAGTAAATCGCCCTCGTGCGCGATGGACCGGGGCAGCAGACCCCAGAGCGGGACACGGGCGGACTGACCGATCCGATCAGCGGCCTCGCGGACAGCGCCGCGGGCGCCATTGACGGAGTGGGTAGGAATCTGGAACCGCATGATCAATTCCCGCCGTGCAGGAACGTGAGCGTACGCGGCCGGACCGGGCCCGTGAAACAACTACCGCGCACTTATACCACCTCGCGGATCTTATCCATCACCACGCTCTTGATGATGCCGAAGCTATCTTTTTCGCCTCGGGCCAGTGCCATGGCGAAGTTTTTCGCCTGTTGCGTCGACACCTTGCCGGGCATCGGCGGCTCGTTGGGATCGACCACTGCCTCGATCACCACGGGGCCAGGCTGCGCGAAGGCTTCACGCAGGACCGCCTCGGCCTTTGCCGGGTCGTCGAGACAATATCCGGCGGCGCCGCAGGCCCTGCCATACGCGGCGAAGTCGATGGGTTGCAGTTCGACGCCATACTGAGGATTACCCTCCAGGACCAACTGCTCCCACTTGATCTCGCCTAACACGTTGTTCTTGATTACCATCACCTTGACCGGCATGTTGTACTTCACCATGGTGGCAATCTCGCCCATCAGCATGGTGAAACCGCCATCGCCGCAGACCGCCACCACTTGTCTACCGGGAAAGGCGGCGGCGGCCCCCACCGCGTAGGGCAGGCCGCAGGCCATGGTGGCCAACAGTCCGGAGACGGAGAATTGCATGCCGTCCCGCATCTCCAGGTGCCGAGCGGCCCAGGTGGTGACTGTCCCGCAATCGGAGATCACGATCGCGTCGTCGGCCAGCATCTTGTTCAGGGCGCGCGCGGCCACCTGGGGCTTCATCGGCATGCTGGTACGCGTGCCGCGTTCCTCCATCAGTTCGTTCCAGTCTTTCATCCGCCCCTGGGCCTTCTCGAGAAAGCCGCGATCCTCCTTGCGGTGGATGAGGGGAAGCAGCGCGGTCAACACGGCCTTGCAATCTCCCACCAGGCCAACCTCGACCGGCTGGCGCAGGCCGATTCTCGACGAATCGATGTCTACCTGCACGATTCTGGCCTGACCCGGTTTGGGGAGGAACTCCATGTAGGGGAAGCTGGTTCCCAGCATAATCAGGGTGTCGCACTCAGTCAGGGCTTCCTGCGACGGCGCCGTGCCCAGGAGGCCGATTCCCCCGGTCGTAAAGGGGCTATGGTCGGGGACCACGCACTTGCCCAAGAGGGGCTTGATGATCGGCCCGGCCACGAGGTCGGCCAACTTCGTTACCTCGTCGCGCGCGTTCAGGCAGCCTCGCCCGGCCAGGATAGCCACCTTCGAACCGGCGTTGATCAGCTTAGCGGCTTCCTGCAATCGATCGAGGGGCGGGACGGGATAGGAAGGCGCGAACACGTCGGCACTGTGCTTGGCGATGTTGGCCGGCGATCGATTGCCGTCATCCAGCGTCTCATCCTGAGTGTCCTTGGGGATGGTAAGGTGGGCCACGCCGCGCCGCCCCAGGGCGCTCTTGACTGCCTCGTCCAGCACGTTGATCACATGAGCCGGCCCCATCACGCGTTCGTTATAGACGGCGACATCCATGAACAGCTTGTCGAGGTCCACATCCTGCTGGTAATGGGTGCCGATCAAGTCATGAAAGGTGTGGCCGGTGATCGCCAGCACCGGCTGACCATCGCACTTCGCGTCGTAGAGGCCGTTCAGCAGGTGGATGCCCCCCGGACCCGAGGTTGCCAGGCAGACGCCGAGGCGACCGCTGAATTTGGCATAGCCGCAAGCGGCGAACGCCGCGGCCTCTTCATGACGTACCTGAATGAACCGCATTGAATCCTTGTGGGTGCGTAGAGCCTCGAAGATGCCGTTGATCCCATCGCCGGGAAACCCGAAAATGGTGTCCACGCCCCACTCGCTTAGGCGCTCGATCAACAAGTCGGCAGTTGTCTTTGCCATCAGTCTGTCCCTTCCCATCCATGCCTATACGATCAGGTTACGTCGCGCCAGATAAGGGAACAAGCACGGCAAATTAAGTCGTCCGGTGATACAGTTTAGGGAGAAGTTCGGGTGCGCAGGGAGCGGCGGCGCGCGTCGCGACATGTTTCGGTGGGCAGCGAACGATGCGGCAAGAAGGGGATAGATGATGAGGTACATCGGACAAATCGACGGCAGCCGGCGGCGGCCGGGGCAGGCGGGGCGGGAGGCGCGGCATGGCTAGCGACGGTCCCCCACATGTCGTGATCCTGGGCGGTGGATTCGCTGGAGTCGGCGCGGCGCGGGAGCTGGCGCGGCTGCTAGGCAAGGAAGAGGATGGCCGCATCACCCTGGTGGATGAGCACCCTTACCAGATCTTTACTCCGATGCTCACCGAGGTGGCCGGCGGCCAGATTGAGGCGAGTCACGCCGTCAGCGCGATCCATCGTCTCTCGCCACGGATCAACTTCGTACAGGGTCGTGTCGACCAGATCGCGCTCGAAGGTAAGCGCGTAACCGTCACGACGGGCGATCCCCATCAGGGAGCGCCGGGCGCGCAACGCACTCTGGAGGCCGACCAGCTGGTGATTGCGCTCGGCTCGGTGACCAATTACCATCACGCCGAGGGAGTCTCCGCGCACGCGCTGCCCATGAAGACCCTGGGCGACGCCGCGGCGATTCGCAACCGGGCTCTGGCCCTGGTGGCGACGGCTAATGCCGAGCCGGACGAGGCGCGGCGGCGGGCCATGCTGACCTTCGTGGTCGGGGGCGGCGGCTTCTCGGGAGTGGAGACGATGGCCGCGCTGAACGACCTGGTGCGGGACGTGGTCCAGCGCTATCCGACGCTCAACGACCCGAAGCCGCGCACCGTGCTGATCCATCCCGGCGAACGCCTCCTCCCCGAGTTAGGCCCCAAGCTTGCCCGCTACGCGCAGCGGCAACTTGAGCAACGCGGTGTGGAGGTACTGCTCAACACCAAGATCACAGGCGCCGGCGAAGGTTACGTCGAGCTGGAGGGCGATCGGCGGATCGATACGCGGCTGCTCGTCTGGGCGGCCGGCGTAAAGCCCAGCCCGGTGATCGATACGCTCGATTGCCCGCGCGGCAAGCACGGTGGGATCAAGGCCGAGGCGACGCTGGCGATGCCGGACCATCCCGGCGTCTGGGCGCTGGGTGACTGCGCCGAGATTCCCCGGCCCCAAGGCAAGGGCAGCTATGGACCCACCGCGCAGAATGCCGTGCGCGAGGGGACACTGGCGGCAAGAAATATCGTGGCCTGCCTGCGCGGCGAGCAGCCCAAGCCGTTCGTCTACACCCCTATCGGTGAACTGGCCATCGTCGGCAAGCGTACCGGCGTGGCCCGCGTCTATGGCCGCAACTTCTCGGGGCTCCCGGCCTGGGCCATGTGGCGTATGATCTATCTGGCCAAGATGCCGCTGGCGAGCAAGCGCGTGCGCATCGCGCTGGATTGGCTGCTCGATCTCATGTTCGGGCGCGAAAGCGTGGCGTTGCCCATCGACCGTTCGGCGACCACGGTGAGCTAATACACCATCGAACGGAGAGGACATTCCAGAATGGCAACCGATCACACGGGTGGCCCACCGTCCGCCGCTTATCCGCCTGGGCAGACGCACGGCAGCCCGGAGCTGCCGATGCATCAAGTAGCTCAGCCGCGGCTCACCTTCGACCTTGGCGCGGAACTGGCGAAGCTGCGGGCCGAGGATGCCTGGAAGCAGGGCGTGCGCAATGCCAAGACCCTGGTCAAAGAACCAAATTTCCGTCTGGTTCTAATCAGCATCCGCCAGGGTGGCCGGTTAGAGGCGCATCGGGCGCCGGGGCGCATCTCCATCCAGACGCTTTCCGGACACCTGCGCCTTCAGGTCTCGGGAGAGGCTATCGACCTCACGGCCGGGCAGATCCTGATCCTCGATCCGGACGTGGTCCACGACGTGGAAGGGGTCGACGAGAGCGCCTTCCTCCTCACCATCGCCTGGCCCGCCTGAGCGCCCCCGAAATCAGGTCACGGCGGGCTTGGCGCCAGCCCTGAAATCCCCGCATGACGCGAGGCCGTTGATTCCCACCTATGCCGA
>JAICHN010000057.1 GCA_025924845.1 Chloroflexota bacterium
ACCTGCGCAGCGATACGGTTACGCTGCCGCCGCCCGAGATGCGCCGCGCAATGTACGAGGCGGAACTGGGCGATGACGTGTACGCCGAGGACCCCACCGTGAACCGCCTGGAGGAACGAGCGGCGGCCTTGCTGGGCAAGTCGGCAGCCCTTTTCGTCACCAGTGGGACGCAGGGCAACCAGGTGGCCGTGCTCACTCATTGCACGCGCGGCGACGAGCTCGTGGTGGGCGACCAGTCGCACATTCTCCACTACGAAGTGGGCGGCGCTTCCGCCCTGGCCGGCGCGCAATCGCGGGCCGTGCCCACCCAGCCCGACGGTACCCTTGCTCTGGATGACGTTCAGGCCGTCTTGCGCGATCGTACCGACTTCCACAACCCATTTACTCGCCTGATCTGCCTGGAAAATACCCACAATCGGTGTGGCGGCGCGGTGCTCCGCCCCGAATACCTACGCCGGATTCGTGAGTTGGCCCATGCCAACGACGTGGCCGTGCATCTCGATGGAGCGCGCCTGTTCAATGCCGCCGTCGCCCTGGGCCTACCGGTCGCCGCCATGGTCCAGGACGTGGATAGCGTTACCTTCTGTGCCTCGAAGGGGCTGGCGGCGCCGGTAGGCTCCCTGCTGTGCGGTGAAACGGACTGGATTGAACGGGCTCGGCGCTGGCGAAAGATGCTGGGAGGCGGTATGCGCCAGGCGGGCGTTATTGCCGCCGGCGCTCTCTATGGCCTGGAGCACATGGTAGATCGCCTGGCCGAGGATCACGCGAACGCGCGACGTCTAGCCGAGGGGTTAGCGGCCATTCCGGGGATCGCAATCGACCCGACACGGGTGGAAACCAACATTCTGGTATGCAGTGTCACGGCGGGCGGTCGGTCAACCATGGCGGTGATCGAGGCATTCGCGGCTCGGGGCATTCTTATCTCGGAGTTCGACCGCAGGCTGATCCGCATGGTCACGCACTACGGGATCGAGGCGTCGCACATCGAGGCGACGCTCAGCGTGGCGCGGGCGGTGTTTCGGGAGAATTAGGATTCTACGTTTCGTCCCGCGCTGTGTCGGCGCGGCCGCCCGTCCTGTCGGCGGGGAGGGGCCGTATACGGCCTTCAGGCTCTCGCGCTTCCGAGTAATCCGCTGGAACTGATCGGCAAGGGCAGCAGGATTTGAGGCGCATGACTGGGTTGCTGACCGCTTCAATCACCAAAGCGGGGAGGCCCTCCGTCCGAACCGACGTCTCCTCACGCCGCTCGGGGCCGTCGGTGGGATGAACCGTCACATCGGGCGAGGGCTGCCGGGCGGTGTCGTCGTCAAACTTTTGCCCAACGCCCGGGATCCCACCTGGGCCGGTACCGGGTAGGGCGGTAACCGGCCGAGCACCAATGGAAACAAGGAGCCGGTTAGCAGCGCCGGGAAGAGCGCGAAGGCCGGTCTCATCAAAAGACCTCATTTGGGGTAACCCACCCCCGCGTAGCTACAGTGTTCGTGAGCGGCGGAGCAGCCAGGGCTTCGCGTGATCGCGGCAACGGTGGGGAGCGGGGCGCGTGAGCCAGGCAGATGTATTCAACATCCTTCAGAGCGCGATGGTTATCGCCCTGGAGTTGAGCCTCCCTATCCTCATTGTCGGTATGGTGGTCGGCGTGGCGATCAGTATCTTCCAGGCCGTGACCCAGATTAACGATCAGACCCTCTCCCTTGTGCCCAAGATCATCGGCGTGTTCGCCACGGTCGGCATTCTTGGGCCCTGGATGTTCCATCAGTTGATGCAGTTCGCTACCCACATGCTTACCCGGCAGCCGGGGATCGGCGCATGATCGGGCAACTCAGCGGAGCCGAGATCGCTCTCTTTCTCCTGGTCCTGGCCCGCGCGGGCGGCCTGGTAGCGAGCGCGCCGGTGCTGGGCGATCCCCAAACGCCACGCATGGTCAAGGTGATCCTTGCCGTGGCGATCTCTCTACTCCTGGTGCAGGTACCGAACGTCGGTCGGCTCACTCCGCCCACCGATTTGCTCCCCTTCGCCGTCACCGTGCTCTCCCAACTACTGGTTGGCGTCGCGCTCGGTCTGGTCGCGCGAACCGTGTTCTTCGCCGTACAGACAGCGGGCGGCATCGTCAGTTTGCAGACGGGAGTCAGCCTGGCCTCGGTACTCAATCCCATGACCCAGCAGTCCGATACCATGTTCTCCCAACTCTTCACCGTGATCGCCGGCCTGACCTTCCTGGCCGTCCACGGCGACGTGTGGGTGGTCGCTTCCCTGGCGCGCTCCTATGACCTGGCTCCTATTACCGGTACCGGCCTCTCCGCCCAACTCCTGGGCAACGTGACCGCCGACTTTATCTCGGTCGCCAAGCTCGGTCTGCAGATCGCCATGCCCATTGGGGTGAGTATTTTCGCCGCAAACCTCATTCTGGGCGTGCTCAGTCGGGCCCTGCCGCAGTTGAACCTTTTCGTGCTCAGTCTGCCGATCGACATGTTGCTTGGCCTGGCCGCCCTGGGCGGCGGTCTGGCAGCCATGGTTCTCTTGATCGGCCGGCTGACCAACGATCTGCCGCAGGCCATGCTCGGCCTGTTCCCCGCGATCTGAGCTAAGAAAGGGAACAGCTGATGGCCGGCGACGGCAAGACCGAAAAAGCCTCCCCCACAAAACTGCGCGAGGCGCGTGAACGGGGCGACATACCCACCAGTCCCGAATTCACCAGCGCCGCCCTTGCCCTGGTCGCGCTCTTCGCGCTGCAGTCGCAGGCCGGCCATATCATGGCCGGGTTGCTCGGCCTGGTGCGCCAGGATCTGGCTGCGATCTCCACTCCCAATACGCTCGACAACAGGGCCCTGGGTATACATCTGCGAAGCGATCTCGCCGGCGGCTTGCTCCTCCTCCTCCCTTTGGTAGCAGCCACCACGGTCGGCGCTCTGGTGATCGGGCTCATCAATACGCGCGGCCTGCTCTCGCTCAAATCGATTACCCCGTCGTTCAGGAAGCTGAATCCGCTCAATGGGGTGAAACATCTGTTCGGTAAGGAATCGGGGATCAATCTGCTCAAGACGCTCGTCAAGGCGACGATCAGCGGCCTGTTGCTCTGGAATTGGTACCCCACCTGGCAGGCGCTCCTTCCCAACCTATCGATGATGAGCGAGAGCGACGCCGCCGGCACGCTCTGGGCCGCCGCTCTGCGCGTGGCGATCCAGATGACCGCTGCCTTCCTCTTTGTTGCCGGTCTCGACTACGGCTACCGCCAGTATGCCTGGCGGAAGCGGCAACGCATGAGCAAGCAGGAGCAGAAGGAAGAGTTCAAGCGCATGGAAGGCAACCCGCACATGCGGAGCCGCATGCGCCAGACCGCGCGCCGCCGCTTGCGCGCCATCCTTCAGGCCGGCGGTATTCGTAAGGTGCCGCAAGCCGACGTGGTGATCACCAATCCCACCCACTTCGCGGTGGCCATTCAGTATCAGGCCGGGAAAATGAGCGCCCCCAGGGTCATTGCTAAAGGCCAACATCTGATTGCCTTGCGCATCAAGGATGCCGCGCGTCGGCACAACGTCGCCGTCGTCGAGAATCGGCCCCTTGCCCAGGCCCTCTTTAAGTCGGTCGAGGTCAATCAGGAGATCCCGGCCGATCTCTACCAGGCGGTCGCTCAGGTGCTGGCTTTCGTCTACAAGCTGCGCGCCCCCCGTCGGCCTGCCGCGCGGCGCGCCGGCTCGGCCATGGCCGGCTTTGGACGCGGGTAGGAGGGGCCGATGAGTGTGAGTGCCCCCGCCCTCAAGCAGCAATCAGTCCTGTCGCGCTTCGTATTCAGCAACGACGTGGTGACCGCCGGCGCGGTGATGACTATCGTGCTGATGATGATCATTCCGATGCCGCCGCTCTTGCTCGATATCCTGATCACCCTGAATATCGGCGCCGCCGTCACCGTGCTCCTGGTTTCGATGTATATCACCGAGGCCCTGCAATTCTCCGTATTTCCCTCCTTGCTCCTTCTTTTGACCCTGTTCCGCCTCGGGATCAGCGTGGCCGCGACCAGGCTGATTTTGATGCACGGCTACGCCGGCGACGTGATCCAGGCGTTCGGCCGGTTCGTGGTCGGCGGCAACGTGGTGATCGGCATCGTGATGTTCCTGGTCTTGATGGTGATTCAGTTCGTGGTGATCACCAGCGGCGCCGGGCGCGTGGCCGAGGTGGCGGCCCGCTTCACTCTGGACGCCATGCCCGGCAAGCAGATGAGCATCGATTCGGAACTGGCGGCGGGATTCATCAACGAGCAGACTGCCCGCGCCCGGAAGAAGGCGGTGGAACAGGAAGCGGATTTCTACGGCGCCATGGACGGTGCCAGTAAGTTCGTCCGCGGCGATGCCGTCGCCGCCCTGATCATGATTGCCATCAACTTGATCGGCGGTATTCTGGTCGGCGTGGTGCAGCAAGGGCTCGACATCGCGTCCGCCGTCTCCACCTACTCGCTGCTCACCGTGGGTGATGGCTTGGTCAGCCAGATTCCCGCCCTTCTTGTCTCGACCGCCACCGGCATCACCGTCACCCGATCTTCCTCGACCGGCGGCACCCTGGGCAGCGACGTGGTGGCCCAGTTGTTGGGCAACGCGCGCGCCCTGAACATCACGGGCGGCTTGCTGGTGCTGCTGGGACTGATTCCGGGCCTGCCCAAGATTCCCTTCTTTATCATGGCAGGCACGCTGTTGTTCGGCGCGCGTCTGGTCACGAAACGTCATCAGCGCGATCTGGCGGCAACCGCCCTGAAACCAGCCGAGCCGGCAGCCACGACTACCGCCGAGGGCGATGACATCATCGGCCTGCTCACCCTTGACGCCATGGAATTGGAAATTGGTTTCGGCCTGGTGCCATTGGTCGATGGCGACGGCAGCAATCTGCTTTCGCGGATCAGCCTGATCCGTCGCCAAACCGCCATCGAACTGGGGCTCATTCTACCTACCGTCCGGGTGCGCGACAATCTGCGCCTGGGCGCCAACGAGTATAGAGTGCTCTTGCGCGGCGCCGTGATCGGTAAGGGCGAGGTGTTCCCCACTCAGTTGCTGGCCATGAACGCGGGCATCGGCGACGTGGAACTTCCCGGGACCCCCACCACCGAGCCCACCTTCGGCCTCCCCGCCACCTGGATCGCCCAGGATATGCGGGAGCACGCGGAGATTATGGGCTACACCGTGGTCGATCCCGGTTCGGTAATCGCTACCCATCTGACGGAGTTGACCAAGCAGCACGCGCCGGAGATTCTCGACCGCCAACAGACGCAGCGGCTGATCAACCACCTCAAGACCGAACACGCCGCCGTGGTGGAGGAACTGATTCCCTCTCTCCTGTCGGTCGGCGAAGTGCAGCGAGTGCTGCAAGCCCTCTTGCATGAGCGGATCAGTATTCGCGATCTCTCAAGCATCCTCGAATCGATCGGTAACGCGGCCCGCGCCACGCACGATCTGGACGTGCTGGTGGAGCAGGCCCGGCGCGGCCTGGCCCAGGCCATTACCCAGCAATACCTGGGGATGGACGGACGGATCCACACCCTGACCCTGTTCGCCCAACTCGAGGCGGCCTTGCTCGGCACCGTGCAGCGTACCGACGACGGTCCCACCCTGATCCTGGCGCCCGCCGTGGTGGAGACGTTCCTGCGGACGCTGGCCGGCGAAATGGAGAGCATGGCGGGGCGTGGCCATCAACCGATGCTGATCTGCTCGCCTCAGTTGCGCTGGCCGCTCCGCAGGCTGATCGAACGGAACTTTTCCAATTTGGTGTTGTTGTCATACCGGGAAATTGCGGCCGGGGTGGACACGATTGTCGAAGGGACAGTGAACATTGAACTTACCGGCAGATAGCTACAACGGGCGCGACTCTATCGACGCGGCAACGCCCGGCGTCTCGCGGGTACGGCCCGCCGTCTTTCGGTCGTTGACCTCCACGGCAAAGGGGTCCGCCGCGGGTACGGCCATTGCCGTGCCACCCGGCGAGGGCCTGCTTAGCCGCGGCTCCTCGGCGCGCCGCGCCTATGCCCCCGCGGCGGCCGACTCTTCGGCCCCGGACGCTCCCAACCCTGCTCAGCGTCCTTTCTTGAAGACGCCGGTGGCTACCCCCGTCTATGTGCCGCCTCCCTCCATCTCGAGCCTGGAGATGGAGCAGCATCTGGCGCCGCTTCGCCCGCTCTCGCGGGAACTGAGCGGGCGAGGCATGCCGGCCTCCCTGGTCTCGGAACTGTTGGCCGAGATCGTCTCCGAGTTCGGCAGCCAGGTGTTGGCGGGCGAACAGGATGCTCGCCTCGCCCTGGTAGAGCAGATTCTCCTCCGCATCGACGGCGATCCCCTATTGCCCGAGGAGGGACCACTCACCGGGTCCTATCTGATCAGCGGTCCGGCGGGCGCGGGGAAGAGTGTACTCCTGGCCCATCTGGCCATGGCCGCCGCCCAGCGCGGTCAGCGCGATGTGGTTCTGGTCAATACAGAAGGTGAGCGCCTGGGCGCCGCCGCGCAGATCCAGGCTATCGGCGCGGTGTTCGGTTTTCAGACAATCAACTGCTATGCTCCACAGGAACTGCGCGCCCTGCAAGGGCGTTGCGGCTACGATATGCTGCTCCTGATCGAGTCCGCCGGGTGGTCGCCGAGCGGCGGTGTGGATCGCCAGCGCAACGCCTGGAGTTGGCAGCTTCCCAACGTCAAGAACGTCATTTGCCTCCCCGCCACGGCCCAATCCGAGGATTTGATCGAACTGCTCAGCTTGACGAATCAGTTGGCCCGTGCCCCCATGGCGGCGCTGTGCAAGGCCGGCGAAACGCGAAACCTGCTCCCCGTCGTGTCCGCTCTGGCGGTCCAGCGGCAGGCGGTGGGTATGGTGGTGCCCGGTCCCAATCTGCTCGAACCGCTACCCGTCATGGATCTGCCTCAAATCGTCCGGAGCGCCGTCGGCGCCCTCAATCCGCGTAAGAAGAAAGGACGGGTGTGGTGCTGAGTCTCAAAATCCGGCAGGGCATCGTCTTGCTGTCTACCGGAGTGTTCTTCAGTGTGGCGATCGCCGCGCAACTGCAGGGAGCGGCCGGGCTGGACGTATACATGAAGGCAGGCGCCGCTTGTTTGATTCTGGTCGCGAGCGGCCTCGTTTTGGTGCGTATCGTCGACGACGCCATCGCCAAGAGTCAGGCTGCACCGCACGCGGGCCGCGACGCCGTAGCCGCGCCGGGAGCAGCGCGTGATCCCGCGCAAACGGGAGGAATATAGCCTCATGTATAACATGGCTTGCACGGCGGGCGGAGGAGAGTAATGGCGATGGTGTTGCGGAAAACACCGGAGCAGGCAGCGCTCCTTCGCAGTCCCCTGAGCACGGAGGAGCGGGAGCATATGATCGTGCGCCATGCCCCGCTGGTGCGCCAGGTAGTGGGGAGACTCACCCTTGTCCTGCCCCAGGTGCTGGATCGGGATGACCTGCTGGGTTATGGAACGATTGGCCTGATCGAAGCGGTCGATCGCTTCAACCCCGACCTGGGCACCAGTTTCGAGGGCTTCGCCGCCGAGCGCATCCGAGGCAGCGTGATCGACGCTTTGCGCATGACGGACTGGGTGCCGCGCACCGCTCGCAAGCGGGCGCGCGACATCCAGAAGGCCTTCGGTGACTTGGAACAGCGGCTCGGCCGACCTCCGGCCGACGAGGAGGTGGCGGCGTCGTTGGATCTGTCGCTCACTCAACTTCGCCGGGCCATGGCCGATGCCGTCACCACCATGGTTTCCTTACAAAAGCCGATGCGCGGCGCCGATGGCGACGAGGGCGGCGCCCTGCTGATCGATGCCATCGCCGACGATACTATCGACCCCGGCCACGAAGTTGAGCTGGCCGAACTGCATGACGGTGTAATTCAGGCCCTGCGTAAGCTCGAAGAGCGCGAGCGCCTGGTGTTGTCGCTGTATTACGAGCAATCCCTCACGCTCAAGGAGATAGGTCAGGTTCTGGAGATTTCGGAGTCGAGGGTGTGGCAGTTGCATGCGCGGGCTATCCTGCGCATCCGTACCTATGTGGGGATTGAAGCAGGCCAAGCGCGCCTGAGAAAGGGAGCATGATCGTGAGTTCCGTGGTAAGCCTGGTCGCGGCAATCGAGGCCCTTACCCTGCTGGGAGCGTTCGGCGTCCTGGCGGCCCTCTACCGCCGGGTGCGTGAGTTGGAGGCTCGATCCTCCGCTACCGATGCCCAGATGATCGCCATAGCCCTTGAGGCGCAACAGATGAGCGCCGCGGTGATGACGCGGTTGACCGAGCAACGCCAGGCGCTTGATGCATCGCCCGCCAAGCCGCGTCGGGGGCGCGGGGCGTCGGTGCGGACCGATAACCCCGTACTCCCCACGGCTGCCGCGGCGGCGCCACGCGGGCCGGAGCCGGTCGCCGTACTCCCCGTGAAAACACCCCCCGTGGTTGCCATGGCCGATGCCGTGCTGACCGATCACGATCTGGCGCGCGAGCGGGGCATGGATCCGCTGGGGGTGGCTATCCAGCGTAAGTTGGTCGGGCAGGCCATCCGCACGGCCTGAGCGGCGCGAGGGAGCAATGAAGGTGAAACGACCGCCGATTCTCGCCCAACTGGGGTTGGCGATCCTCCTCGGAGGCAGCGCCGGCTTCGCCCTGGCCCGCCACACCGCGCCAAGCACCGCCAACGCGGAGGAGCGCGGCCTGCGCGTGCCGCTCACGTACGTTCATGGATTCTCCAATTGGGGGCCGACCAACGTCCGCGGCACTGCCGTAGTATGGCCCCTGGAAGGAGTGGCCGAGCTCTCGATAGCGCTCTTGCCCCGCTTATCCCATGGCGATACCTACGCTTGGTGGGTAGTCAACTCCGCCACCGGTGACGCCTTACGCCTTGCCTCATTCAATACCAGCAACGCAGGTGATGCCCACATCGATACCTATCTCACCGGCACTCTACCTCGTCAGGCCAATATGGTGCTGGTCACCGTGTCTCATCCCGGCGATCCCCATGATCGACCGGGCGATACCCGGTCGGTGAGCGGCTATATGGTGACCCCTCCCTTGCCGCAAACCTCGGGTTCGGGCGCGGAGGGCTCGACCACTGCCGCCGCCAGGGGCGGCCAAACGGAGCGAAACGGCCACCCGACCCCACCATTCCACGTGGTAGCGTTACCACGTACCGGGGGTGGGCCGGACGCCGCGCGATGATGGCAGGAGGCGTCATCCGGCTGAATTGAAGAAAGGAGAGGCGCGGCGTGGATACCGGCATCTATAACTCGGCTTATGGCATGATGGCCGAATTCAACACGGAAAACACTATTTCGGATAATCTTGCCAACCTGCAAACCCCCGGCTACAAGGAGCACTCCTCGGTGCTGCAGAACTTCTCCACCGCGCTGTACAACAGCCAGACCGGCGCCGGAGCCCAGGCGAGCGGCGCCATCGGCAACTTCGGTTACGCTCCCACCGTGCGCGACGTCGGCATGAATCTGGCCCAGGGCGCCCCAAAATATACCGGCTCTCCCATGGACTTCATGGTGGTAGGGAACGGCCTCTTCCGGGTGCGGGCCGGGAATCAGGTCTTGCTCACCCGGAACGGTAACTTCCACCAAGCCGCGAACGGGCAGTTGCAAACCGTGGAGGGCTATCCGGTGCTCGATGCCGGCGGCCAGCCAATCACCGTCCCCCAGGGCACGGCGACTATCGACCAGGGAGGCAACCTCAAGGTAAACGGCAAGCAGGTGGCTCGCCTGGGCCTCGCCGGCGTCGCGGCGGGTCGGCCGCTCACCGACGTGGGAAACGGCTACCTGAGCGGGGCAAGCACCCTACTGGCGCCGGGCGCGGCAAATACGGCCGTGGTGCAGGGCTATCTGGAAACCTCGAACGTCGATATGACCACCCAGACCACGGCCATGCTCTCGGCCCAACGGGCCTATCAAGCGGATGCCCAGATGCTGCAAATGCAAGACGATACGATGAGTCTTGCCGTTTCGGATCTCGGAAAGGTGAATGGATGAACAGTTTGTATGGGACGCCCGCCACGGGCATGCGCGGCGCCGAATTCCAACTGGACATCACAGCCAATAACATCGCCAACGTGGATACGAGCGGCTACCAGTCGGTGGAGGGAGTGCTCGGCGCCTTGCCCGACCAGCCCGAGATCGGCGACCCGGACAACGGTTCCGTTCCGTCCTCAGATACCTATGTGGGGATGGGGACAGCGCCGGCTTCGGTCGAACGGAGCACGACGCAAGCTCCGCTGGTGCGAACCGGGAACCCATTGGACCTTGCCATCTCGGGACCAGGCTTTTTCGTGGTGCGTCAAGCTTCCGGCCAAACCGCGTATACCTCACAGCTCAGTTTGCATGTGCAACCGGACGGCAAGGTGCTCACCGCATCCGGTCTCGCCACGGTGCCGCCGATCCAGGTGCCGGCAACCGTGACCGCTGTCGTGGCGCGCGCCGACGGCACCTTGGTGGGGACTACACGAGCCGGACAGACCATTACGGTGGGGAAGCCGGACGTTGCCGTGTTCGCGGCGCCCGCCAACCTCCTATCCCAGGGCGGTGGGCTGTATACCGAAACGCTCAGCTCAGGACGACCGCAAACTCGCGGCACGGGTGCGGATACAAAGGTGCTGGCGGGCTATCAGCTTGGCTCTACAGTTGACCTTGCGGCGGAAATGGTGAACATGATCCAGGAACAGCGGATGTTCGAACTGAATACCAAGGCCCTGCACACGCTGGACTCTCTAGTCAATAGTACTATTTCACTACAAACCCGCTGATTTTCTCCACGGCCGTGCTAAAGAAATGGGAATCGGGGCCGAAGACGTACTCAAGTACGGTTGAACATTGGCGCCGACTGGCCAGGCGGTAGAGAGTGGGGAACGTGAAAATCAACAGCGGTGCGGCACAACAGGCACAGGAACTGTATCGCCGGCAGAATGAGCCGCCCAAACGCGCCGGCGCGGCGGGAACCGAGGCGACGCCGGCCCAGAAGCACGATCGGGCCGACATTTCCGCCGCCGGGCGGCTCAAGGCCCAGGCCCTGGCGGCGGTAACGGCCGCGCCGGACACCAGGGCGGATCTTGTCGCGCGCCTCCACTCCGCGGTCCAGTCTGGAACCTACAAGGTGGATGAGCCGCGCCTGGCCGAACGGATCGTGAACCACGTGGACATTGGAGCGTAAGGCATGAGTCACGGCGCATCGACGATCGAACCCATGCTGCTTGCCCTGAGGATGCAACTCGACCTCTTTCACGCCTACCGGGCGCGGGTCGATGAGCTGATCACTGCCTTGGTTGCCGCGGACTTCGCGGCCGTGCAGGGGGCAGTCGCCGCCCAAACCGCTGTTCTCGGCCAGGTCGAGGCGGCGGAGCGCCGGCGCCAGGCGGCCGAGACTGTACTCATTCAGGCCTTGACGGGGCGGTTGCCCGCGCCCGGCCTGCCGCGCGGCATCCTGACCATCAGCGCCCTGCTCAAGCGACTCCCACCCCAGGACGCCGAGGCACTCTCCACCTTGCGCCGGGAGTTGCTGGTCGCCTTGCAAGACTTGCAGGCGCGGCAACGCCAGGCGGGCACATTGATCCGCGCCGCGCAGGCGGTCTTGCAGCGCACGGCGACGGCGGTCGGCGTAGCGGGGCACGGCTATGGTCCCCATGGTGAGCAAGCGATGATCCGGCAAGTCGGCCGTGGGCGGCAAGGACGGTGGGCATAGACTATGACAGCGACCTTTACCGGAATTACTACCCTGCTGCGCGGGATCGAGGCCGAGCAGATTGCCATGAATGTCACGAGCCAGAATACGGCCAACGCCTCGACCCCCGGTTATTCGCGCCAGCTGGTCGACCTGCAGACGACCGACCCTATTTCCGACCCGGACTTGCAGGCCGCCGGCCCAGGGCAGATGGGCACCGGCGTGCAGGTAGCCTCCATCACGCGCGCCCACGACAGCTTCGTGCAGCAGCAGATTATTTATCAGAACGGGCAACAGGCGCAACTACAGACCCAGAGCAACACACTGACCAATCTCAGCCAGATCTATAACGAGCCCAACACTACCACCGGCTTCGGTTCGCTGCTCAGCAACTACTTCACGGCCTGGCAGGGCCTGGCCAATAATCCCACCGATTCGGCACAGCAGGCCGTGGTGGCGGCGCGCGGCCAGGATCTGGCGGACGGCTTCACTACCGCGTCTGGATCGCTGCAAAAGATGCAGCAACAGGATGATGCCCAGATCGGCGGCTTTGTCACGCAGATCAATACCTTGACCAGTCAGATCGCCGCGCTCAATCAGCAAATCGCCACCGTCACCGCCATCGGTCAGCAGCCGAACGACTTGAAGGACAAGCAGGACAACCTGGTCAATCAGCTCTCGGGAATAGTCGGCATTCAGGCCGGCTATCAGGCGAACGGTACGGTAAATGTGTCGCTGGTCGGGGCGGGCGCTCTGGTGCAAGGCACCAATTCCTATCAACTCGGCACGACCGCGGATGCCGCCCAACCTCAGTTCACGGCCTTAACCTTGCAAGGCCAGAGCGGCCAGATCACCGTGACCGGCGGTACCCTGGGCGGGGCGATCGCGGCACGCGACCAGACGATCGGCGGTCAGATCACCGCGTTGAACACGCTGGCGGCGAATATCGTGAGCGCCGTGAACGGTCTCCAATCCACCGGATATGGCAGCAACGGTTCCACCGGGATCAACTTTTTTACCGGTACCACGGCGGCGAACATGGCCCTGGACCCGCGAATCCTGGCCGACTACGGCAATATCGCCGCGTCCTCGGCTCCCAACGAACCGGGCGACGGCAGCATGGCTACCAGGATTGCCCAGTTGCAGGAAACGCCCGCCGCCGGGCAAACCACCACTATTCAGGCCCAATACAACGCGATCATCACTCAACTCGGCGTGGCGGGTCAGCAGACCCAGACCAACCTGACCACCGGTGGCCTGGTGCTGCAGCAGCTCACCAACCAACAGGAGGCCGTGTCCTCCGTATCCTTGAACGAGGAAGCAAGCAACCTCATGCAGTTCCAGGATGCCTACAACGCCGCTACCAGAGTGCTGGCGTCAATGGACCAGACGATTTCCGACATGATCAATACCTTGGGAGGAGGCTAGGGCGATGCGGATTAGCAATCAGCAGGTCACCGACATGCGCGAGTATCAGGTGAACAACGCCTTTGACTTGCTGACCCAGGCGCAGACGGTGCTTTCCACCGGGCGGCAAATCAACGTGCCGGCAGACGATCCGGCCGGCACCGGTACGGCGCTGAGCTTGCAGGACCAACTGTCCCAAAACGCCGCCTTTCTCACCACGGCCAACGACGCCGACTCCTGGATGCAAACCACCAGCAATGCCCTCAACGGGGTCAACAGCGCCTTGCTTACCGTGCGCACGCTCGGCGTGCAGGGCGCCAACGATACACTGACCCAGGACGAGCGGGCCGCCCTGGCCAACCAGGTGGGCCAGTTGATCCAGCAGGGAGTGCAGGCGGCGAACGCGACCTATAACGGCCAATATGTGTTGAGCGGCCAGAAGACGCTGACCATTCCCTTTACCGCCGCCACGGCGGCCGATGGCTCCACGTCGGTCACCTACCAGGGAGACAGCGGCGCGATCGACCGCGAACTCAGCACGGGCGTGGTTTCGCAAATCAACGTACCCGGCAGCAACGCGCTCCCTGCCGTATTCAGCGCCATGTCACAGTTGCAGAGCGATCTGCTGACCGGCAGTGCGGCGACGATCAGCGGCGACCTGGCCACGATCGACACCGCGCAGAGCGGGCTCCTCCTGGCTCAGACCACGGGCGGGGCGATCACCAACCGGATTACCGCCGTTCAAGGAGCGCTGCAAACCGCCGTGACCACGCTCACCACGCAGTATTCGGGTATCGTCAACGCCGATTTCGCCAAGGCGACGGTAGACTTCAGCGCCCGCAACACGACCTATCAGGCAGCCCTTACCGTGGCGGCCAAGGTGGTACAATCGAGCCTGATGGACTTCCTGAAGTAGATGGCAACCCCAGCCTTCGCCGGTGGTTCGCCCGCCGCTCACTTGACGATCACGACTTTGCGCTTCGGCGAGGCAGAGCAGGTGGTCGTGCCCGCCGGCGCGCTCTACACGTTCCCCGAGGCGTTACCGGGGCTCCCCGACAGTCGGCGCTATGCCTTGGTCGGTGACGCCGGCAGCGCGCCCCTGTTCTGGCTCCAGTCGCTGGAGGAAGGCCCGGTGTGCCTGCCGATAGTCGAGGTGCGCGGCCTGCAAGTTGAGGGATATGCCGAGCAGGTGAGCCAGGCCCTGGGCGCCGAACCCGCCGCGACGCGTGTTTTCGTAGTGACGCGCTTCGACCCCGAGAACGCCGGCTTCATCGTGAACCTGCTCGCTCCGGTTGTACTCGATCTGGACGCCGCTACGGGTCATCAAATCATCCTCGAAGGGCAGAGTTTGCCGCTGCGCCAGGCGGTTCGGTGGGATGCCGAAGCCAGGATGTTCATCGCGCCATGCTAGTGCTCAGCCGTAAGGTAGGACAGAGCCTCCGTATCGGCGCTGATATCCGCGTGGTGGTGGTGGCGGTCGACGGCCAGTTCGCCCGGATCGGGATTGAGGCGCCGCCGGGCTGCAAGATTCTACGTGAGGAACTGTGGCACTCGGTGGCGGAGGACAATCAAGCGGCCACCGCCACGTCCGCGGCAGGCGCCTTCGCCCAGGTGCTACGCGCTCAAATCCCAACACCGGTTAAGCCGTCCCAAGGCGAGGGCCAGGAGTAGGTCGTCATCGATCAGCACGCTCCCCTCCTGGCGCCCAACGCCTAGATGCTACCCATGCACTGGGTCGAGCGTGGCCGCCACGGACTGGTCTAACTCGCGCAGCATGGCGAGGAACTCGCGCATACGCGCCTCGTCCCAGCCGACCAGCAGCCCCGCCAGAGCACTCGTCGCCGCGGCTCTTGCTTCCCCCAGGGCCAGTTGACCCTGAGGAGTGAGGCGAACCAGCACCTTGCGCCGATCCTTCTCGCTGTGCGTTCTGACGCACAGCCCCTGCTCCACCAGGTCATCGACGGCGGCAGTGATCGCGGGGCTGGAAAGCAGGCAGCGGCGCGACAACTCTCCCGGCTGCGCGCCCTCCTCATGAAGTCGCGACAGGTCGCATACCGCGAGCAACAAGTGCATCTGCTGAGGGGTCAGGCTGCCGCCCATGTGCGACTTCAGGGCTCGGCCCAACCGGGGCAGCAGATCGAGTAGTGCCCCAATAGTTTCTCCGGTGAGCGTGCCGGCTTCCGAGCCGGCCACGTCCTTAGTTGAAAGGTTCGCCGAAAGGTGAGTATGGTCCATCAGCCCGCCATTTCCAGCGCCGCGCTCTCCACGGCGACCGTCTCGGGTGCGGTCTGGTCCACGGCCTTCTTACGCAGCGTGAAGCTCAAGCCAACTCCGAGCACCGCCGCGATCACCATCACCTTGAAGGCATCGCCGTAAGCGCTCGCGAAGAGGTTGCCGATGGCCGGAGGCAGACCGTGTGAGGCATGCGCGGCGGAGTCCCCTGCCTGAGCGGCCTGGTGCTGGAGGGCGGTAAGTTGAGCGTGCGCGGCCTTGTAGGCGGGACGCGAAGTGAGAATGGTCGAGAGTCCGGCCACCGCCAGCGAACTGATTACCGATTGCAGGGCCTGGGTGAGCGCCGTGACTCGGCTGACCAGTTTCCGCGGGGCGGAATTGAGCACATGCGTATTCAGCGGCATCATCATCAGTGCCATGCCCGCGCCGCGCAGGATCAGGGCGGGAATCAGATCGGTGCCGCTCGTCGTACCGGTGAGCCGGGTGAGCAGGAATGAACCCCCACCAACCAGGACGAGACCGGCGAAGACCAGGGGCCGTGCCCCAAAGAGGTCG
Source organism: Chloroflexota bacterium (assembly GCA_025924845.1). The sequence continues at coordinate 15,846 of JAICHN010000057.1, forward strand.
AACAGTCGGCCGCCGACAGGCATGAAGATGGCCGCCGTGCCGGCCTGCGCAATCAAGATCAGCCCAGTATCAAAGGCGCCATAACCGCGAACCGACTGCAGGAACAGGGGGATAAGGAACATACCGCCAAACAGGGCGATTCCGGCAATCCACTGGGTGACAATGGCCAGGCTGAAGTCCAGTGACTTGAAGACTCTCAGTTCGAGCAGCGGATTCTCCCGGGTCAGCTCCACCGCGATGAACACCAGCAGGATCACGGCGCCGCCGATCAGGCCGCCCAACGTATTAACCGAAGTCCAACTTGTACTACCTTCGCTCACCCCATAGGAAATAGCCGCGAAGGAGAGCGGGCCTAGGATAATCCCCGCGATATCCAGCCCCACCACCGCCTGGCGGCCCAGGGCGGGCAGGCGGGTGATGCCCATGTACATGGCCACGAAACCCACGGGCAAGTTGATCAGAAAGATCCAACGCCAATCGGCGTACTGCACGAGCCAGCCCGCCAGAGTGGGACCAAGGGCGGGGGCAAGCAGAATAGGCACGCCGAGGGCGCCCATCACGGCGCCGCGCTTATCGGGCGGGCTGAGCCGGTAGGTGTAGGCCATCCCGACCGGCATCACGAAGCCGCCGCCTAAACCCTGTAGGATGCGGAAGGTAATGAGCATGCCGGAGTTCTGCGCCACGGCGCACATCACCGAACCGATGGTGAAGAGGGTGATCGCGGTCAGAAAAATGCGCTTCGCTCCAAAACGGTCAGACAACCAGCCGGCCAGAGGAATCACCGCCGCTTGGGCCAGGGTGTAGCCGGTGATCACCCACTGCAGCGAGTTGAGGGGCGACTTGAGGTCGGTGACCAGAGTAGGCAGCGCCACGTTTACCGCCGTCGCGTCCAGAATCGCCATGAACATGCCGAGAATGATCGCGATCAGCGGAGCCATGATATCGCGCATCCGGAACGACGCGCCGTCGATCGGGGTACCTAGCGCCTGCGTGGTCATATGATCCTCATCTCCAGGGGCGTGAAAACGCGTCCTACTCTTTCCATTGCCGTGATAGCAAAGGATACGAAATTCTCGATTGGTGAAATATACACCCGTCGAAGTGATAGCGCAATAGCCGATCCTGTTAAACGGCGCACATTCGGCC
>JAICHN010000058.1 GCA_025924845.1 Chloroflexota bacterium
AGGACTGCCTCGGGATCGCAGCCCCGCAGCATCATGCCCTGACCACGCGACTGATGGGTCTTTACGGTTGGCGGGTCGAGCGGATCACGCATTTGGATCAGCACGGTTGTCCGCGCCTCAGTGCTGACGTTGACGCCTGAGCCGTGAATGGTCAGATAGCTAAAGAAGAGCACGTCGCCCGCCTTAGCTGGGCAGGGCACGGCCGACTCAAGTGGATACCGGTCGAGCGGGAGGTGGTGGCTACCGGTTGGATCGTGCTCCAGCGGGCCGAGCTGGTGGCTGCCGGGCACCACGCACACGCATCCCTTCTCGACCGGAGCATCGTCGAAGTGGCAGATCGCCGCGATCATGCTGTCCCGCTTGTGAGGGAAGAACGGGTAATCCTGATGCAGCGGAAAGGGCGACCCCTTCTCCGGCGGTTTAATGAACATTTTGGTGTGGTGCAGCTGTACGTTGGGGCTCCCAATGAGGTCGGCCGCCACGCCGGTCAACCGCTCATCCACGATCAGGCGGCTGAAGGCGGCGGCATAGAATTGCACATTATGACAACCCAACAACATCGTGTTCTTGCCTTGCGACGCTTCTCCCTTGGCACTCTGCCACGTGCTCTCGAGCGAGGCATTGGCGGACAGCCGCTCGGCCAGGGCGTGGCACTCACGGCGGAACATGTCGGCTTCCGTGGGTGAGAAAAGGCCCTCCACCAAGAGATAGCCGTTTTCCTGGTAGGATGTGCGTTGCTCGCTGGTCAACATTACCCAGTCCTCCCTATCTCGCGTCGTTACCGACGTACGCCGTCTATCCGGGGCCGGTTCTCCTGGCCGGCTGGAACCTTATGTCGTCTTTCAATCAATGTCGCCGGGGCGGGGCTCGTTGCGCTAGAATTGCCGGTACCATCATAGTACATAGGTGCCGGCATGCTTTGCCGGGCGAATGAAGCGTGGAGAGAGGAAGCGGCGGTACTGCCGCCCGTTTTATTTTTTATGATCGATCACGATATGAGATCGCACCTCGCCCCTGTATGGGCGCACTATACGGACATCGTGGCTGCCCGGGGCGAGGGCGCCTACCTGTACGGTACGACCGGAGAGCGGTATCTCGACTTCACCTGCGGCATCGGCGTCACCAACACCGGACACTGCCATCCCCGCGTGGTGGCCGCTGTTCAGGAACAAGCGGGGCGCCTGTTGCATGGGCAGATCAATATCGTGTATCACGAGCCGGTGCTGCGCCTGGTCGAAGCGCTGTTGCCCGAGATGCCGGCCGGTCTCGATACCTTTTTCTTCGCCAATAGCGGGGCCGAGGCGATCGAGGGCGCCATGAAGCTGGCCCGCGCCGCCACCGGACGGGAGGCCGTAATCTGCTTCCAGGGCTCGTTTCACGGGCGCACTACCGGCGCTCTGGCCCTGACCAATTCAAAGGCGCGCTACCGCGCTCACTCCGGTGCCCTTCCCGGCGCCGCCCACGTTGCCCCGTATCCATACTGTGTTCGCTGCCCGCGTCGAAGGGCGCATGAAGGCTGCTGTCAACAGCAGTTGGCCGACCTACGCGAACTGTTGGCCACTCGCGCCGCGCCGGAAACAATCGCCGCCGTGCTGGTCGAGCCGGTGCTCGGCGAGGGCGGCTATGTGGTGCCGCCGGCCTGGTTCCTCCCGGCCCTGCGCGCCCTGTGTGATGAACACGGTATCCTGCTCGTCGCCGATGAGGTGCAGACCGGCTTCGGGCGCACCGGCAAGATGTTCGCGGTCGAGCACACGCGGGTCATCCCCGACATTATGATCATGGCCAAGGGTCTTGGCTCCGGCCTCCCGATCAGCGCCATTGCCGCCCCACGGACCGTGATGGCTCACTGGACCCCCGGCTCGCACGGCGGCACCTACGGGGCGAATGCCGTGGCGTGTGCCGCCGCCGAGGCCACCGTACGTACCATTCGCGACGAGGGATTGGTCGAAAACGCCGCCCTTCAGGGCCGAACCCTGCTGGAAGGACTGCGGGCGATTCAGGCCGAGCAGCCCGGCATACTCGACGTGCGTGGCCTGGGCCTAATGGTAGCCGTGGAATTCGCCCGCGCGGATGGGGCGCCTGACGGCGCGCGGGCCAAACAGGTGCTGCACCATTGCGCGGACCACGGGCTACTCGTACTCACCTGCGGCCCCTACGACCAGACACTGCGCCTGATTCCGCCGCTCATCGTCAATGCCGAGCAAATCGACCAGGGACTGGCCATTCTCCGCGGCGCTATCGAAGCTCACGCCTGAGCGGCGGGCTTCGGCAGCCCGCGGGCACGCCGCGAAGTAATTCGCAGGATCCGTCTGCCACAATTCCCAGACGCACCAGGCAGACTGCCGCACCCTGCACGGATCCTTTCCTCCCTGTACCCTAAGAAGGAACGAAACAGCATCGCGGCCCATTCCCGGCCGCCGACAGGAGCGCATGGACCAGCAATTCATCCGAAACTTCTGCATCATCGCCCACATCGATCACGGCAAGTCCACCCTCGCCGATCGTTTATTGGAGATTACCAATACGGTTCACAAACGCGATATGGAAGAGCAGGTCCTTGACCTGATGGACCTGGAGCGTGAGAAGGGCATTACGATCAAGGCCCAGGCCGTGCGCATGGCCTATACCGCCGACAACGGCACGACCTATGAACTGAACCTGATCGATACTCCCGGCCATGTGGACTTCAACTACGAGGTATCGCGCAGCCTGGCCGCCTGCGAGGGCGCTATTCTAGTGGTGGATGCGACCCAGGGTATCGAGGCGCAGACCCTGGCCAATGTTTATCTGGCCTACGGCCTGGATTTAATCCTGGTGCCCGTGATCAATAAGGTGGATCTGCCGAGCGCGGAGCCGGAGCGGGTGCGCGAAGAGATCGAACGCGTGATCGGTCTGGACCCCGAGGATGTCGTCCTGATCAGCGCCAAAAGCGGCCTGGGCGTACATGACGTGCTCGAAGCGGTTGTGCGCATGGTGCCGCCGCCCAGCGGCGATCCCGAGGCCCCGGTGCGGGCCTTGATCTTCGACTCCAAATACGACTCTTATCGCGGCGTGATTGCGTATGTGCGCATGATGCACGGCACTCTCCGTTCCGGCGAGCGCATCCTCCTCCTTGGATCGGGGGCGCAAAGCGAACTGATGGATCTCGGCAGCTTCCGTCCCATGCTCACCCCGCTGCCCGAGTTGAGCGCGGGCGAGGTGGGCTACATCGCCACCGGATTCAAGAATGTAAAGGACTGCCAGGTCGGCGATACGATTACCAACGCCGACCGCCCGGCCTCCGAGCCGTTGCCCGGTTACAAACCTGCTCAGCCCATGGTGTTCGCCGGCCTCTATCCGATCAACGGCGAGGACTACCCGCTACTGCGTGACGCCCTCGATCGCCTGCAACTGAACGACGCCAGCCTCACCTACGAGCCGGAAAGCTCGGTGGCGCTGGGCTTCGGCTATCGCTGCGGTTTCCTGGGTTTGCTGCATATGGAGATCATCCAGCAGCGACTGGAGCGCGAGTACAAACTGGAACTGCTTACCACGGCGCCCAGTGTTGAGTACCAGGTCACCCGCACCGACGGCACGATGGTCACCGTGGATAACCCCGCCCATCTGCCGCCGCCGGACACCATAGCAAGCATCGCCGAGCCGTGGGTCAAGGCCGCTATCTTCACGCCCACGAACTATATTGGGGCGATCATGGAACTTTGCCAGTCGCACCGGGGCGTTTTCGTGCATATGTCGTATCTGGATGAATCGCGCGTCCAGCTCGATTACGAGGTGCCGCTCTCCGAGTTGATCATCGATTTTTATGACCAGTTGAAGTCGCGGTCCCAGGGCTACGCCTCGCTCGACTACACGATTACCGACTACAAAGTTGGGAAGCTGGTCAAGCTGGACCTTCTGGTCAATGGTTCCCCGGTCGATGCGCTGTCGCTGATCACCCATCAGGAAAAGGCGTACGCGCAGGGCAGGCAACTGGTGGACAAACTGCGCGCGATCATCCCCCGCCAGCTGTTTGAGGTCCCGATCCAGGCGGCAATCGGCTCCAAGATCATTGCCCGCGAGACGGTGCGCGCCATGCGTAAGGACGTGCTGGCCAAGTGTTACGGCGGCGACATCACGCGGAAACGCAAGCTGCTTGAGAAGCAAAAGGAAGGCAAGGCGCGCATGAAACGCGTCGGTAACGTGGAGATCCCCCAGGAAGCGTTCATGGCGGTGCTCTCGCTTAACAGCGGGAAGGGCGATTAGCGGCCGTTACCCGTAACGAACCAACCAGTAACAACGCGAGGTGCGGGCCAAGCACCAGCCCCATCTACGCCGCAAGCTATGACGTGCAAGTCCCTTCACCGCAACCGCAGCCGCCATGCCCGGCCCTTGCAGCTCCCAGGGCCTCGCGCGCTTCGTGCCCAAGCCAGTAGAGCAAGGCCAGGGCGGCCACGCTGTCCGCCCACCACCAGCCCAGAGCGGCATTCAGCAGCAGCCCGACCAGCAGGGCGCCCGCCATGTAGGCGCAGGTGATCGAGCAGGCTGCATCACCGCGCAACGCGGCGCTGTTCAGTTGACCGGCGATACGTCGCTTGCGGCGGGCCAAAATGGGCATGCCGATGACCGCGGCGAGAGCAACGGCTATGCCTGCGTAAGAGCGATCGGGATCGGCGCGGGTCAACAACGCAGCAAAAGCGCTGACCACGATGTAGAGGCAGAGCAGGACCAGCATCACCCCTGTGATCCAGGCGGCGCGGTTCTCAGCGCGTTCCACGCGTTCCATGGTACCGCCGTGCGCCTCGGTCAGCAGGCGCCGGAGCAGCACGACACCCGCTGCCAGCTCGATCACGCTGTCGAGGCCGAAGGCGATGAGCAGCACGCTATGCGCGAGCAGGCCCGCGCCTATGGCCACGGCGGCCTCCACCGCCATCCATGCAATAGAGACCAGTTCCACATGCACGCCGGCCCGTACAGAGGCGCCGCGCACACGAGCAGGCTCATCTGATGTCGCGACACCGTTCAGGGCAACGGTCATCGCCCGCCCCAACCGTTAGCCATGCACATGCATCCCGTCCGCGACGTGCTCATGCCGCTGTTGACCAGGGGCATGGCGAGGCCTGCCACGATCGTGGGCTGCTTCCTCATCGGCCATGCCGCCGCAATACAGTTCAGCCGACTCATGGCGGTCACAGCAGGCATATTCGAACTGAATAGTGCTGTGACCGATGTTGTAGCGGTTCGCCAGCAGCGTATTCACCTGCTCCAGCAGGCCATCGCAGGCGGAAAGCGGGCAATCGTCGGCGACCTGCACGTGGGCCGAAAGGGCGGTCATACCGCCCGCTATAGACCAGACATGTAGATCATGCACATCGGTAATCCGAGGCACCGCTACGATGTCCCGGGCCAGCTGCTCCACGGCAATACCCTTCGGTGTGGCCTCCATCAGGATGCCCATTGTCTCGCCCAAAATGCTCCAGGCGCCGAACGCAATCAACACGGCGATGAACAATGAGATCAGCGGATCGGCGGGATACCAGCCGGTGGTCAGGATCACCAGGCCGCCGACGATCACGCCCACCGACGCGCCCACGTCACCCAGCACATGGAGCATGGCCGCGCGAATGTTCAGATTCGCCCCGCCCTCCTTATGGAAACCGAAGGCGATATAGAGGTTAACCGTAATGCCCACGGCGGCGGAGACGAACATCAACCACGGGGTAACCTTGTCGGGATGCTGGAAGCGCCCGATCGCCTCGTAGACGATAAATAGGACGATCAGGATAAGGGTGACGGCGTTGGCCAGGGCGGCAAGGATCCCGGTGCGATGGTAGCCGTAGGTCTTGCGGGCATCGGCCGGCCGCTCGGCCTGGGCGGCGGCAAACCAGGCCAGGCCCAGGGCGAAGATGTCGGTGAGCACGTGGCCGGCATCGGCAAGCAAAGCCAGGGAGTGGGATAGGACCCCGCCCGTCAGTTCCACCGCCAGAATGATCGCCGTCAGCAGGAAGGCGGTACGCAGCCGCTTGCCGGTCATGTCATGAGCGTGGTCGTGATGGTGCGAGGCACTCATCAGCGCACTCCGGCGCTCGCGGCCGAGGCGGCGATGTCCGTGATGCCGGCGTCCTCCTCGTGCCCGAGGTGGACCAGTCCGATCTGTACCAGCAGATCGATGTGAGCATCGTCCAGGCTGTAGTAGACGAACTTTCCGGCCCGGCGTTGCTTCACCAGGCGCAGCGAACGCAGCACCCGCAAATGCTGCGAGACGCCCGATTCGGAAACTCCCACCACGGCGGCGATGTCACAGGTGCATAACTCCTGGTGCCGCAGGATATGCACGATCGCGGCGCGGGTGGCATCGGCCAGGGCGCCGAATAGCTCGGCGAGCTCGATATACGTATCGTCCTCGTGCAGAAACGAGCGCGCCCGCGCGACATCTTCGACATGAATGCAGCGCTCCTGACAGGTCTCGGCGCCGGCTCGGAGCATACCGGTTATTCTCCCCATAAATAGTTCATCAATTGCGTGATCACTACATCATAGTGTACCAGGCTTGCCTACGGATGCCGTCGCCGCACCCGGAGCGTCACGGGCGCGCCAGTGCCTCGGGCAACATATGATAGCCCTCGACGGTGTGTACAAAGACCCAGGGGTGGACAACCTTGCTGCCGCCCGCCACTACACTCTGTCGTAGGTTCTCGGCCCGTGGTCCGAGCCGGCCGACAAGGGTCGCGATTGTATCGGTGTGCTTGGGAGTACCGAGCGCTGCCGTGGGTCGATGACTTGAGGGTCTCTCGGTATTTGCGCGCTACGATGCAGTGTCGTAGCATGGAGCAGAACATGTGATGCTTCCGACGCCAGGCACGAGAAAAGGGATGGCCCCGACATGACCGATCACGAAGGCGGGACGCTCGGCCTGGGCGAATTGGAAGCCGCGATTATGGAGGTGGTCTGGGCTCGCGCCCCGATCACCGTGCGCGAGGTGTTGGGTGAACTCAGGCGTTCGCCCCGGCCGGGCTACACTACCGTGGCCACGGTGATGAATCGCTTGGTCGACAAGAGGATTCTCCAACGGGCACGCACAGGCAAAGTGGATGTCTACCAGGCTCCTATGACCAGGGAACAGTTCATGCGCCAGGTGGCCGCCACCGCGGTGAATCGGCTGATCACGGAGTGTGGCGACGTGGCGCTGGTGCAGTTCGCGGCCGCGCTGGAGCACGCTGATCCAGCGCGGCTTGCCCGTCTTCGGGAGCGATTAGCCGAGCAGCCGGCGGAGGCCGCCGATGCGTAGCCTGCTGATCGGGCTCGTGCTTTGGCTGACCGCCACGGTGTGGCTGATCACACTCCCTGCGCCGCGGGCGGTCCATTGCCTCATGGTGGCCAACTGCCAGGCAGGCGTCACTGTTTGGTCGCAGCTCTGCAACGGCCTCATCTTCGGCGGCGCCGGCCTCGGCCTCGTGCTCGTGGCACGGATAGCCCTGAGCATACGCCGCCAGATCCGCGGCACCGCTCACACCCTGGCGCCCGTGCTCTCGCTCCTCAGAGCCTCGCTTCCGCACGATCTTCATGCTCGCCTCCGCGGGTCTGGGCCGTTGACGGTCGTGGTTGATTGTCAAGAGCCGCTGGCTCTGTGCCATGGCCTAATGCGCCCGCGTATTCTGTTGTCCACCGGCTTGCTCCGCAACCTATCTCAAGACGAAATCGAGGCGGTGTGGCGGCACGAATGGGCCCACTGCGTGCGGCGCGATCCGCTTCGCTTGGTCGCGGCGCGGGCCCTAGCCGAGGGATTTCCCGGTGTGCCGCTCTTGCAAAGGATTGCGGCGGTGGCGCCGGTGGCGCAGGAACTCGCGGCGGACCGCTCCGCTATCCGGGTCGTTGGCACGGAGGCGCTGGGCCGAGCCTTGCTCAAGGTAGGAGATGCCCAGGGGTCATTGGCAGGCCAAGGGCTTGCAATCGGCGCCTTCAGTGCGGTCAACGCTCGATCAGATCAACTTCTAGTGGACGCTCGTTTGGATCAGCTTCTTGGTGAGACGCCTCGCATCGAGCTGCCTACATCCAGGGCACTCTTGCCCGCGGCGGTGCTTCTTCTGCTCATTCCAGTTCTCTGTATCGGACTCTCGTTCACCTGGTGCGTCGCGCTGGTACCGCCGCTCGCGATCGCCGCACGGATACAATCGCTCCGCGCGGGCGCGGAACCCGCCTCGGTCATTTCACCAAGTTAATCGCTTGGACGATCTCCGGATAGCTGAGCGGTCCCAAGTGGGCCTGTCGTATAATGCCGCTCGCATCCACGACCAAGGTGAACGGGATGTTGGCTGCGTGGTAGGTAATGAGCGAGACGTGGAGCACGGGATCCAGGAGAAGTGGGTCGGTGACGCGCACCTGGCGGGCATACCGCGTCATCGTTGTGCGGTCCTCTCCTCCGGCATCGATGCCGAGAACCAGCGGCGCCTTCGAGCCGCGGATAACAAGCTGATAAAGCCAAAATACCGGTTGAGCGAGCGCAGGAATCCGGCTAGTCCCCCGACGGCGAACGCGACGGCCAGGAATGGCAGGCCAAGGCCTAGGGCATAGGCCGGCAGCAGCACGACGCCCTGAGCTAGGGTGTTGCCGGCGGCGCCCAGCAGCAAAATCAATCCCAATATCGGCCCCACGCAAGGCGTCCAGCCGGCCCCGAATGCCAGACCGAGCAAGGCGCTGCGGAGTAAACTACCCTCCCCGAATGGCGACCCCCGTGGGCGCCACTCACGATATAACCATCGCAGGCGTAGCAACCCCGATGTGTGAAGCCCAAGAACGACGATGACGATCCTGGATAACTGGCGCACCGTGATCAGGTGAGCGCGCAACAAGCCGCCCAGCACGCTTGCATTTGCGCCAAGTGCCACGAACACCAGGGCGAAGCCCGTCACGAAACAGATTGCGTGCGAGACCACGAGCCAACGTCCCGGCGCTGGTCGAGATGAGGGCGGTCCATTCGCCGCGTCGGTGGTTGACGAAGAGGCGCTGGCTGAGATACCCGACAGGTACGATAGATACATCGGGACCAGCGGCAAGCAACGTGGCGAGATAAAAGAGAGAACCCCAGCCACGACGGCGAGCACCAACTCTCCCAACATAGTGAGGCACCGTTTCCCACGCGGGCGCGCATCCTACGGGGGCTTCTATCCGGGGCGCGATGGGGCTACGTCCCGCGGCCGGCCGGCCTTGCGTTCCCCAATCGTCTTGGCTCGGCTGGGGCGGCTTGCTTGGTATGGCTCCGGCACGTAGTATACTACGCAACGTCGTAGTTAGGTAGAGCACTGGAATGACATGAGGAGAATGGAAGATGACACAACAGCCTACATCCCACCCCAAGCGGCGGCAAGAGCGTGCGGGTCACCGGGAACGTCGAGAGGCGGCGGCGCGCCGGCGAAGGCGTATGCGTCTGGGCTGGGCGGCTGCCGGCTTGGTGGTGGCGCTTGGCCTGATCGCTCTTGTCCTCTGGAGCAGCCTGTCCGGCTCGAGCAATGCCGATCCAATCATCGACGGAGTACAGTGCAATGCCAACGAGCAGCTCGTCTACCACATCCATGCGCACCTCACTATCTACGACGCAGGCAAGCCGGTGACCGTGCCCCAGGGCATCGGCATTGACCAGAAGAACAAATGTATCTACTGGCTGCATACGCACGACACCAGTGGAGTTATCCATGTGGAGTCGCCTACCGAGAAGCAGTACCCGCTGAAGACCTTCCTCGACATCTGGGGGCAGGCAGTGAATAAAACCGCCTTCCTCACACACGGTATCGCGGCCGGCCACAGCGTTCGTGCCTATGTGGACGGCGCTCTCTATCGCGGGGATCCTCGGACTATCCTTCTCACGCCGCACAAAGTCATCACACTCGAATATGGGCCGCCCTGGATCACTCCCGACTCCTCCTATAGCTTTCCCGGCGGGGAATGAGATCATTAACCTACCCAGCCGCCCAGTAAGGGTGCAGGGGTAGCCGCGGCCATCCCGCACGGGCGGTTGCTTTCAACATAGGGTGGCACTATGAAGATCTTCACCGCTATCGGCCCGGCACTGCGCGAGGCATTAAACATGTCCTGGGAGGTTTTCTGGCCGCTCGTGCTTGGTTTCGGCCTCTCCTCAGGCGTCCAGGCGCTGGTCTCCCACAAAACCATGGCCAGGCTGCTGGGCGACGACTCGCCCCGGAGCCTTACCCTGGCCACGCTCTTCGGCGTCGCCTCCAGTTCCTGCTCCTATGCCGCCGTCGCGCTCGCCCGCTCCATCTTCCGCAAGGGCGCGAGCTTTACGGCGGCGATGGTCTTCGAGCTGGCCTCGACCAACCTGGTGATCGAGCTGGGGATTATCCTGGTAGTACTTATGGGACCATCATTCGCCGCCGCTGAATACCTGGGTGGCCTTGTGATGGTGATCGGAATCGCCCTATTGTTCCGGCTGACCCTGACGCCGCGGCTGGTGAGTCTGGCGCGGGAGCATGCGGAGCGGGGTGCAAGGGGCCGCATGGAAGGTCACGCCACCATGGATATGAGCGTGGAGGGCGGACCGTTCCTGTCTCGCCTGCTCAGTGGGCGCGGCTTCACCGCGATCAGCCACCTGTTCGTCATGGACTGGGCATCGGTCTGGCTCGATGTCGTCGGCGGCTTTCTGATCGCGGGCGCGCTCGCCGCCTGGGTGCCTGAAGCCTTCTGGCACGACTTCTTCCTCGCCGGTAACCCCACCCTGGCCAAGATCGAGGGACCGCTGGTCGGCCCCCTCATGGCCATCGCGAGCTTCGTCTGCTCGGTCGGCAATGTCCCGCTGGCGGCGGTGCTCTGGCGCGGGGGAATCAGCTTCGGCGGGGTCGTCTCCTTCATCTTCGCCGACCTAATTGTGCTGCCCGTGCTCGATATCTACCGCCGCTACTATGGCGGGCGCGTCGCCCTCTATCTCCTGGGCACGTTTTATGTCACCATGGCCTTCGCCGGCTATCTGGTAGAGGTCGTATTCGGTGCCCTGGGCATTATCCCGACCAGCCGCGCCATAAGCGCGATCGATCAGGGACCTACTTGGAACTATACGGCCGTGCTGAATATCATCTTCCTGATGGTGGCAGTCATTCTGGTCGCTCGCTTCCTGCGGACGGGCGGCCCGGCGATGTTGCGGATGATGAGCGCATCCAGCGACGCCACGCCCATGGACCACGATGGCCACGGCGGATCGGCGATGCAACATTGAGTAATGGCAATGGCTGCCCGGCAGCGGGCTATAGCCTATGACCGGTTGATCAGCACGATGCCGGCGGCCACTGCCGCCAAGCCCAGGAGGTCGCGTGGTCCCACCGACTCGCCCAGCAGAACCGCAGCCAGGCCAAGCCCGAAGATCGGGGTCAGAAAGTAGTAGGCGCTCGCTACGCTTGCCTCGCCGCGCTCAAGCAAAAGGAACCACAGCAGTGAAGCCGCGATGCTGATCACCAGCACCAGATACACGAATGACCAGAGCAGCGGTCCATCGAGCCGCATAGTCGTGGGGTGCTCGAACAGTGCCGCCGGGACGATCAGCGCCAAGCCGGCCGAACCGAGCTGTACCGTGTTCACTACCAGAGGATGTTGGGGCAGGGGCCGCCGTTTATAGAGCACGGTGGCAGCCACCAAGCACGCCACGCCGCTGAAGGCCAGGATCACTCCCTCGCTGGAATCGGCGCCGGTGCCGCCGTCCAGCCGAGCCCCGACCACGAATAGCACGCCGCCGAAGCCCAGGATAAGACCGAAGACACGGACCACGGATAGGCGCTCGCCCAGTAAGCGGGGCGCCACCAAGGTGAGCACCAGTGGATTGGTCGCCGAGATAATCGTCGCCATGCCGGCCGAAAGATGACGGATCGCCTCGTAGGAGAAACCGAGATACAGCCCTGAATTGAGGAAGCCAAACAGCATCAAGGCAACCCAGTCGCGCCAATGGTTCGGCCAGGTCAGGCCGCGCGCCCGTACCAGCAGCGCCAGCAACGCACCGGCAACCAGGAACCGAGCCGAGAGCAGGGTGAGCGGCGGACTATGGCTAACCCCTACCTTGGTGGCGATGAACGCGGAACTCCATAGCAGGATGTAGAGCAGGGCGATAGCGGACGCCGGAATCGTAGGCTCAGGGGCCACGACCCGCGGACGCGGAACGCCGATAGTCTCCCGCACGCCTACCTCCACGCCGCCCGACTGTGCCCTGGAGCCACGTCGTGTGGTAGGTGCACCTGACTGTTATAGCGGCCGGAGCGGTCCGAGCGCAATTAACTGAGTTACAGTGGATGCCCACGAACCGGAGAGCGATAGCGCGCGGTCGGTCGCGATTGGGTGAGATTGGCAGTCCAGTGCAATTACTGCTAGCCCGCTATGATATCCTCACCGGAGGATGGGGACGACCGCTAAACGGCCGCCCACCATGAAAAATACTTGCAAGTATAGTACTCAAGTGTATTGACATGACTACCGTCCCTATGCTATAGTCTAAGCGCAAGGGGCTAAAGAATAGGCCCCGAGATAGATTTGAGTAGAGCCGGAAGGACCGGCACGGAAGGAGCAAGTACCATGGCCATTCGTGCGTATTGGAGCCCTGCTTCAGAGTTTGTCTCTCTCCGCGAGGCGATGGATCGTCTGGTCGCGGACAGCTTTATCAGCCCGCGTAACTTGCTCGGCAGCGTTGGGATGTCCAATGGGATACCCGCCAACCTGTTCGAGACCGCCGAGGGCTTTATCGTCCAGGTAGCCTTGCCCGGCATCGACCCCGACAAGGTGGAGGTTACGGTGAAGGGCGCTTCTCTGTTGGTCAAGGGCGAGCGGCCCGAGCAGCAGTTCGAGCAGGCCCAGCAGGTCTGGAGCGGGATCCCCACCGGTCCGTTCGAGCAGACCTTTACCTTGCCCACCGCGGTAGAGTCCGAGGGGGCCGAGGCCAACTACGAGCAGGGTGTGCTTACCCTCCACCTTCCTAAGATTCGGCAGGCACGGGCGCATACCGTAAAGGTGACGGCGCCCAAGAGGGAGGCCATCGAGCAAAGCGTGACATCCGGCAAGTAATGGCCTGAGTGCGGCCCACCGGTCGGCTCCAACTAAACAGGGGATGGGCCGGGGTGACAATGTCATCCCGGCCCATCCCCTGTTTAGTCAGGGAAACTGAAGGGTTACCGGCAACTCAATCAGGGTTGGCCTGTCCGCCGCCCAGGCATCCAAAAGCGCGCCTTGCAGGTCATAGGGTCGCTCAATGCGGACCCCGTAAGCATGGCAGGCCCTGGCAAGAGCAGGGAAGTCCGGGGTGTCGAGGGCCACGGCGGTGTGCCTGCCGCCGAAGCGCTTAGTCTGATTCTCGCGCACCGATCCATAGGCGGCATCGTTGAAGACGACCACCGGAAGGTTAAGACCCAGTGACACTGCCGTCATGAGTTCCTGACAGGTGAACATGAACCCACCGTCGCCGCACAGGGCCACCACCGGTCGGTTTGGAAAGGCTACCTTGGCGCCGATTGCCGCCGGCAGAGCGAAGCCCAGCGTGCAAAACTGCATGGGAAACTGCCAGCCGCGTGGTTGTTCAATGGGCAGGTAACGCCCAGCCCAAAAGCAGAACAAGCAGTTATCGCCGGTCACTATAACGTTGCTGGATAGGACTTGCCGCAGGGCTTGTAAAGTCTCATGCACGATAGGCGAACGCTCCCGTACGCTGGATTCGATTCGCGCCCGAATGTCACGGCGGTAGTCGCGCCGAGCACTCAGATCACGTGACGCTCCGGCCAGGCTCAAAGCGACTAAGGCCGCTAAGCGCTCCAGTACCTCCCCAGCGTCGCCGGTGAGAGCCAGATCCACCGGTACGGTACGCCCGAACGCCTTTGGATCGGCGTCGATCTGAATCAAAGCAGGGGCGATCGGCACTCGTCCCCATGACGCGGTACGCAGCGTGAAGCGGGTGCCGATGGCCAGCATCACGTCGGCTTCGGTTAGGGCCTGCGATTCGCGCACCTCCTTCGCCCAGGCGCACCCCAGGCATAGCGGATGCTGGTCGGGAAGCGCCCCCTTTCCTTTGATGCTGGTGGCCACCGGAGCACCCAACAACTCGGCCAGTCGCGCCAGAGCGCCGGAGGCATCAGCGCTGATCACTCCCCAGCCCGCGTAAATCACCGGGCGGTCGGCCGCGCATAAGAGCGCCGCCGCGCGAGTGAGCGCTTCTTCGTCCACGGCGGCGGGCGCCAGGGCACTTGGTGCGGTATGGAACGCCGGCAGATCCGCTTCATCGTCCAATAGGTCCAGCGGAATCTCGATATAGGCGGGAGTTGGGCGGCCACGGGCGAGATGGGCCATCGCGGCATCAATGGTGGGGCCGATATCCGCCGCCCGCGTCACCTGGGCCGTCCAGTCGGTGACGGCGTCGAAAGCACCGCGTTGGTCGCGCATCTCATGCAAAAACCCTAGCCCCTTACCCAGATAAGGGCGGGGAATCTGGCTACTGATCACGAGCAGCGGGCTGGAATCGTTGTAAGCGCCCCCAACCGCCGTGAGTACGTTGGCGGCGCCCGGTCCGGTAACGGTGAGCACGACGCCGGGCTTGCCCGAGGCACGCGCATAACCGTCCGCCATGTAGCCCGCGCCGCCCTCGTGCCGTGCCGTCACGATGCGGATTCCAGGTTCATCGCGCAGGGCATCGTAGATTGCCAGGGTATGGGCGCCCGGAATGCCGAACACCGCCTCCACGCCGTGGGCCTTCAGGGCACTCACCACCGCCTGCCCGCCCGTTCTCCTGGTCTCCATTATGTCACTGTGCTCCTTCTTCGCATTCCACGGCTTCCTTGCGGCGGCTCAGTAGGCCAATGAGCGATTGCCCGTTTCCCTGCACGGGCGATACTTCTGTGCAAGGCCACTCGCTCCGCCACCCGCCCTAACCACCGGTCGGAGTCACGGCGGCGGCGTGAACCACGGAGGGCGGATGATGATCGGCATTGAGCGACATGGTAATCTGAGGCGAGGCGATGATATGGTCCGCGGACGTACTGGTGATCGCCGTGCCCACGGCAAGAAACTCGATCACGTGGCTGCTCCAGCTATGCGTACTCTCGTGGATGTTGGCACCGACAATCCCTTCGGCCCCTACCGCGTCCGCTTCATGCTGCATGCGCTCCATGGCCACCTCACGGGCATCATACAGAGCCTGCGTGAAGTTCGGCATCTCCACGTTCCTCCCGATCTGCTGAAACCACTGCCCGAATGACTGGTGCGCCACGTGGTACACGCAGGTACCGAACACGAGGGCGATCGGCATATAGCCGGCGCGCAGGAGGGTCCAGAAGTCCTGCCCGGAGAGGTCGGAAGTAAAGGGCTTGCCGTTCGGCTGACGACGACTCCGGCCGTCGCGCGACTTCACGGCGGTGCCGATCGCCTTAAATTCGGCCAGATTGGCGCCCCAACTGTACCGCCCTACCACCAGGCGTACCCCGACCACGCCGTCCGCCCCCAGCACATGCGCTTCCTCTTCCATGCGCCGCATTGCCAGTTCACGCGCGTGATACATGGCCTGGGTGAGCACATCCATCTCCATGTTCTGGCGGAGGCGGGCCACTTGCAGGCCGATATGGTAGATACTGGTGCCGACCACCAGGCCCAACGGTTCGAAGCCGGCCTCCTTTACCAGGAGAAACTCGCTGACCGTCAGATCGCTGGTAAAAAGCTGTTTCCTTCCGCCCTCGCCGCGCATCCCCCGCAAGCGCTCCAGGGCATGTGGTGGTATGCCTTGCTCCTGTTCGGCGGCCATGAACTGCTCCCTCCTTCGGCGGCCGGTTCGAGCGGCCGGCAATCGCCAGGTTCAAGGTACCGCGAATCCGCGTATGAACCGCGCTCGCTGTACCATGAGCGTGGATGGACACGAGAATACCTGATCCGGATCGCGTTGAGTACACAGGGAGTGTGAGGCGATGGCAACGGCGACAACTATGGCCTATCCTCGCGCGGCGAGAATGCGGCAAGCATTGGGCGCGTCGGGAATCGACTTGTTGGCCCTGGCGCCAACCAACAATCTGCGCTACGCTCTGGGAGGCTTTGCCCCGCCCGGCGACGAGCGCTTTTGCGCCCTATTGATCACGGCGGAAGGCATCGCGATGGTCATCCCCTCGCTTAATCTGCAACAGGCCCGCGAGAACGTGAGCGGCGTGCCCTTTTACCCCTACGCGGACGAGGCGGGGCCTTCGGCCGCGCTGGCCGAGGCACTGCGCTTACTGCATGCCTCGCATGCGGCCACCGTGGCCGTAGACGAGGAAATGTATGCCGACCACCTGCTTGTGTTGCAGGCCGCCCTACCAAACGCGAAGTATCGTCGTGCCGGCGAGGTTGTGGCTCCCCTGCGCTCCCGGAAGGACGCGGCCGAGATCCAGGCCCTGAAGGCTGCCGCCGCGACCGCCGACGCCGGGGTACTGGCCGTCTACGAGGCGTTGCGGCCCGGCATCACCGAGACCCAACTCGTGGAGGTGGCGAGCGCGGCGATGCGCCGCGCCGGAGCCGACGCGGTTGCCTTCGCCGGCATAGGGGCCGGTCCCCATACCGCCCTACCCCATCATCATCCCGGTCAGACCGCGCTCCGCCCCGGCGACATGGTGTTCATCGACATCGGTAGTACGCTGAACGGCTATTGCTCCGACATTACCCGTATGGCCGTCGTGGAGGGCGCCGCGCCCGACCCGGAGTTTGCCCGCGTCCGCGCCGTGGTCGAGGCGGCGGTACAGGCGGCGCTCGCCGCGGCCCGACCCGGCGTTACGGCACGCTCGGTGGACGCGGCGGCGCGGGACGTGATCACCGACGCCGGCTACGGCGACAACTTCGTTCACCGAACCGGGCATGGGCTTGGCCTGTCCGTACACGAGCCGCCTTATATCACCAGTACGGAGGATCTGGTGCTGGACGAAGGGATGGTGTTCAGTATCGAACCCGG
>JAICHN010000059.1 GCA_025924845.1 Chloroflexota bacterium
ACCAGCCAATACGCAGTATTTGGGCTCAAAGTGGCGGTAACGGGTAAGGTGTTCCAGGCGTTAGCGGTGAGCACTCCGCTGGCGCTATTGGCCAGGAGGTTCCCCGGCGTGCCGTTGTTATCCGAGTAGACAGCCAGCTGGTACTGATTATGGGGGGCCGCATCGATCGCCCCGACGTAGACGCTCATGCTGCTAATCGGCCCGCCGCCGTTCGCCGTGAAGCGTGAGCCGTTCAGGTAGTTGGAATCACCGTTGTCGGTCGCGTCACCCACCGTGGGATAACCCAACACGCAAGGACAGGTTACCGTAACCGTGACGCCGGACGAGGGAGTCTCCAGATTGCCGCTGTCGTCGACCGCCCGGCTCTCCAAGGTCGCGGTACCAGCTGAACCCGGGGCCCACTGGTACGACCAGGTGGCGGAGCCCGAGGCGGACGCCAGGGCAGCTTTATGCCAGGTGCTTCCGCCGTCTACTGATACCTGAACGCCCGCGACCACACCGCCCGCATCCATCGCCGTACCTGAAATCACCAACCCGGTGCCCGGAACGCCGGCGTTCGCGCTCGGAGAGGTAATGGTTGATGAGGGAGGTGTGGTATCGGTCGAGGCTGTCGCCGCGACCAAGCCCGGCTGGAGGGTGGCGGGCTGCGCCTGCATGTCCGCGAGCAGGTTCACCGTGGCCTGCTCCATGTTAGGGTCCGGCGCTGCCGGCCCAGTGTCCGGGTTGGTATCGTGATGGGTGTCCAGGCCCCAGGCCCATTGCACGGTACCGCTACTGAAGACCAGGGCGCCGCTGGGCGCCTTATAGAGAGTCGGGCCCCAGACGGCGGTGCCGGGAGGATAGGTAAGCCCGTAATCGGCGATACGTTCGGGGACATTCACCGTGGTGGCGGCCATGTCGAACAGCCCCGCCGGCCTGAAGCCGTTGTCCAGATCCTCGTCCCATTCGTAGCCGATGGTTTGGCTACCCAGGGAGACGGTCTGGCTCCCAGTCAATCCGGCCACGGCTGTGTTGCGCCAGAAGCGTAGGTGAGCGAAGGCCGCGGTGAGGTTGGGCGTCGCCGTCCCTCGATCCACGGTAAATATAGTCCCCAGTAGGGAGTTCTCGGGCTGCCCTCCATCGGCCGGCGGACTGAAGCGAGGGTCACGCCACGAGCCTGTCCAGGTCGGCGGATCCTGGGGGTCCTCGACTCTGTTGTCGATCGTCTCTTTATAGGTGACCAGGGTGCGATATGGCGTGTTCGAGCCGTCAATGGAATTTTCCCAGCGGGTCTTCCAGAAGCCGGTGTTGCCGGTGAACGACGCAATGCTGACGCCCGCGTCGCGCGCCGATTGTATGGCCGCTCGCTCGGCGGCGGACCAGTACTCGTCGTGGCCCGAGGTGAGAACCACTTTGTGGTTACGCAGTAAGGCGGGATTCCGATCCAGGTCCACCGTGCTGATGTAGCTCACGTCGTAGCCGTTAGCCTCCAGCCAGCGGATCATAGGGTACTCGCCGTAGAAGAGGTAGTTCGATGTGCCGTAGCCGCTGGCCTCGCTGCGGTCGTTGAACGGCCGATTGTAGCTCACCTTGTAGGCCCGACCGCACGTGTATGCATCATCGGCACCACATCCGGTTGGGGCGGATCCGTAGTACAGGCTGTTGCCGCCGTAGTCGTTGTACGCTTCCCAGGTGGTATCGTCGGTGCGGAAGACGATAGCCGAGGTGCTCGCGTCATCCCGTACCACGAAAGGGATGTGGCTGGAATTGCCGGTGGCCGCATCGGTTAGCTTGGCGAAGTAGACACCCGACACGGCATCGCTGGGCACGGTCCAGGAGGCGGAGACGGCCCAGTCACCGCAGTCCATCAAACCGGTGGGGCCATTGGTCAGGCAGGAGGGCTGGTTCTGAGGAAGGGTGGTCGAGGGCTTCACCACGGCGATCTGACGCGCGCCGTTACCCTGATAGTAGCCCATGCGGTAAATGGTCAGAGAGTAGTTCGTCGAGGAGGTCTTGACCTTGAAGGAGATGGTGCTGCCCACGTTCACGCTGATGTCCGTGGCGAAGCCCTGGATGCTCGAGGAACCGGCGTTGCCGCCGCTGACATCCCATTGGCTTGGGGGGCTGCCCGGTTTGGCGTTTTCGCACACAATGTCGCAGGGATTCTGCGCGTGCGCGGGGAGTGCCTGCTGCAATCGGGGCAGCAGCATAATGACAATCATTGCGACGAGGACAACACGTAGCCAGGGAATGCGGCGATCCACGAGACGCGCCGCGTAGAAGGGTGCGGCCAGCCTGGAGGCTGCGGTAGCCTTCGTATCTCTCGAGGTACGTAGCAGATCGCGCTTCAGTGCCTTTACTCGCTGTGCCAGCTTCATCGATCCGTTCCCATCGCTACGTACGCTCTCTCATGCCTATTGCTTCGCACGCACCGTGTGAATGGCGGATCGACACCGGATCCGATACCATCTACTTCATGCCCCCATCACGCACCTTGCTCGCCTTCCGGATGCGGCATGCGGCCTGCGTCGCATATTGCTACTGCTCCTAACAATTATGGTATGTGGATAAGGTTGTACTCCCGTTAATAACCGGGTTGAGATTGCGTTAACATCCTTCGCGTCGTCTTGACCGACGATCGCCTGCCTCGGTACGCTCCGTTTGACAGACCACAGTTCCCAGCCTGGAGGTTTCGCTGCCGATGGCCGACGCGCCGCGCATCCTGGTGCTGATGCCTGAACGTGATCGGTAGGCGGATGCCCACCGAAAGGCAATGTGTCTATGAAGATTTCCGCCATCGTCACTACGCATAACCGCGCCGAACTACTCCCTCAGGCTATTGAGAGCGTGCTGGGCCAGGAGCCGTGCGATGCGGAGATTGAAGTCATCGTGGTTGATGACGCATCCACCGATAACACGCCCATCGTCGTCGCCTCGTATCCCACCGTCCGCTACGTCACGACGAGGCAGGGTACTGTGGCAGGCAGCCGCAACGTGGGGATTGAGCATGCGCGGGGCGAGTGGGTAGCCTTCCTCGACGATGACGATGCGTGGTTACCGCACAAGCTCAAGAAGTGTCGCTCCCTGATGGGGACCAACCCTCAGGCTGGCTTCATCTATTCGGCGGCACTGCTGTGCGATGCCGATCTTCAGCGGAACGGACGGATCTGGGAAGGACCGCTGATGGTTGATGGTGAAGTCCCCATGGATGCCTTCTTCGATACGCTTGTCTCTCCCTCGGGAGTGCTCATGCGGCGAGACGTGTTCAGCCGAGTAGGTCTCTTTGATCCGACGGTATTCCGCAGCGAGGACCGGGACATGTGGCTACGCCTCGTCTACAGCGGCGTTAAGTGTGTCGGCACCGACGAACCGCTGGTCCTTTACCGCCTCCGAGACAGGATCGACGGCGAGGTGGATTACCAAGCCTATGCCGCGACGATAACGGTATTGCAACGCTACCTTGGCAAGCAAAATGTTCACCGACCATCCTGGCGGCGGCGTCGTCAAGTGCTACGGCATACGCGCGGCTGGTATGCTCTCCGAATGCTGCAGGCGGCGCGTCAGGCCAGGCGGGACGGGCGGCAAGACCTAATGGTCCGCTTTGGGCGGGCCGCGTTCCGCATCTCACCGCTCCACGCTGCGAAGGGCTTGCTCGGTCGCGCCTAAACCGCGCCGTTGCCTGGCTTGTCCTCGAGCCTGGATTCTTCATGTTCCAGGGAGCTCGGACGTCTCGCCCGTCCCCGTCGGAGGTCGGGCGCACAGGGACGTCCCCAGACGGACGCGCTCCCGCGATGCCCTCCTTCTTATCCAGGCTAGACTGAGTCCATGCGACCATGAGACCTTAACCTGGTCTAAACCGTCACCTTTACCGGGTGATAACGGCGCCCTGGTATTCTAGCCTTACCCACCACTATCTACTTCCAATTTCTCTCCTAAGTTGGCCGCACGCGTAGGCATAGGACCAGTAATGGGCGACCGGCATCGGCATCTGCGACTTCTGGCGATCCAGACTACTACCTCCATGTCCTCGGAGGTGGGTGTTTTTCACATGCTGCTCAAAGGCATTCTCGCTCAATCACGGGAGCAAGGGATTGAGGTTGAGGCGCTCCTCGTCCAGGGGATCGAAGGAAACGCTTCAGTCGTAACCGGCCGCGACGCGGCATCAAGTTTCCGCCTACTGCCAAACGTGACCGTGTACGAGTTGAACGTGGGCAAGCTGGGCCAACATGATAGCCGTCGGCTCGAGCGAGTCCTGAAGGTGCGAGATCTGGCCGCCGTGCGATTGGCCAGGAAGAGGCTCTTTGCCAAGGCTTGTTCCTTTCAGCCTCATCTTGTGTACTCCGCTCAGCAAATCTGGGACCTTCGCCTAGCCGTGCCTCTAGCCCGCGATCTTGAGTGCCCGCGGGTTACCCATCTTCACTATAATGTCGGCCCGGCGCTCGGTCCGGGCGTGGTCGAATCTCTCAGACAGGCGCGTATGGTAATCGCCGTGAGCGACTTCATTCGGGACGACGCCATCGCCCATGGGGTAGAGCCTAGCCGGGTACATACGGTCTACAACAGCGTCGCCGTGCCGGCAACTCTGTCGCCCCAGGAACGTCTGACGGTTAGGCAGGCCGTGCGAGCTGAGTTAGGCTTATCAGCCGATGCTCTTCTGGTGGGCATGGTCGCGCGTTTGAGCCCGTCCAAAGGCCAGCCACAACTCCTTGAGGCGATGCTTGGTGCCCTGAAAAGCGATCGGCGCGTTCATCTCGTACTGGCCGGCAGCGAGTATCCGGCGCGCAACGGAATGACTGATAGCCTCCGGCAAACCGCGCGCGTACACAGCGTCCTGGCGCAGGTGCATCTCCTCGGTCAACGGGGAGACGTGCCACGCCTGCTGGACGCCCTCGATCTGTTCGCGCATCCCGCGCGACAAGAACCATGCGGACTCGCCGTATTGGAAGCGGCGGCTCATGGGCTTCCGGTCGTTGCCTGGCGCGAGGGAGGCCCCGCCACCCTGGTACGCGACCAAGAGACGGGTTTACTGATTGAGCCCATGGATATCGATGGATTGAGCGGCGCGCTGTGTACGCTGCTTGCCGACCCGGATCGGCGTGCGGCAATGGGTCGGCGAGGGCGCGAGCGGGTGGCGCGCGAGTTTAAGCCCGAGGCCGCCGCCGCCTCGTTCCTTTCGCTGCTTCAGACGGCGGCACAACGCGAATTGGCCATCACGCATCGTGCCGGAAATGTGGTGGCAGGAGTAGGAAGGTGAAGCTGGTGACCGGTGTGAAGGAAGGTGTTGTGCCCTCGGAAGAGGCGCGGGTTATGGAACACGATAAAGATGTGGCGCCGCCTCTCTCGGTGACGGTCCTGAATTACAACTACGCCCGTTACTTGGCTCAGTGCCTGGACTCCATTCTTAGCCAGACGTGGACTGATTTCGAGCTGATCTTGATCAATGACTGCTCGACGGATCATTCCATGGAGGTGATTGAGCGCTACGTGGCGGACCCACGGGTTCGGGTAGTCAATCATGAGCGGAATCGAGGGTTTGTCGCCTCGCTGATTGAAGGAGCGCAACTGTCGCGGGGCAAATACCTAATGGTCATCTCGGCGGATGACTATTGCCTTTCGGACCAGGCGTTTGCCTCGCTTCTTCAACCCCTGGAGGCTGATGAGACGGTAGTTCTCTCCTATTCCACACCGGGATGGTACGCCAACGACGGGACCTGTCACATCGTAGTCCGTCCGCACGAGCAGTCGTATGTACGATCGGGAGAAGAGGAGTTTCTGGCCCTGGCGGCGGGCAACCCGATTAATCACTCCGGCGCCATAATTCGTGCCGGCGCGTATGCCGCTATTGGGGGCTACGATCCGTCCTTACGCTACGCTGTTGACTGTGTCATGTGGCTCATGCTCTGTTCCCAGGGTAAGGTTGCCTACCGCGATGCTCAGTTGTTTGCCTATCGCCAACACGACACCAATATGTCCAGCAGTCGAGACGGGTTCCGGGTTGGCTTACGCGAACATATGGAAGGAATCAAGAAGGGGTTCGACGTGATGAGCGGCACCCTGGGCACGGATTACAAGCAACAGCGGGCGGCAATTCAGGGTCATCTCCTCAATTACTCTGGACAACACTACTTCGATGGCCACCTGGAGTACAGTTGGTATGCCCACTGGTGGGCGGTACGAGTCAATCCCTTTTCCATCGTGAGTTGCACACGGACACTGGCCCTGCTGGCCCGCACCGTGCTTGGACGGCGTCACTACCAAAGGCTACGATCCAATCGAGCGCTGCGATTCTTGGCACGGCCCGCTCTGTTGAGCCTCCGGGCGAAAAGCTAACTGGGAGTTCGCGGATACCCAGAGCTACGGGAGAGCGTGAGCGTGAACCGCCGAGGCGTCGACCATCCTACCACGAGCCTCCGCCCGAAGCTTTCGCGCGACGATCGTCGACGTGTCCAACGGGGCTATGCAGCCCGCATCCTAATAGCGGCCATGCTGCCGGCCGGAGGACTGGTCCAGCGGCAAGCGGCATCGGCCCACGAGGCATCCCCGCCTCCGGTCACCACTCCGCTACCCGCCGGCTTCACACAGAAAACCAGTGTACGGCCCTCGACCCTCTTTCTCGGTGCCCCCATCGTGATCAGCGTCGCGACGACGGCGACAGGGGCCGCGCTGACCAACGGAATTGTCGCTATCACAATTTACAACTCCGACAATCGGCAAGTGGGTGGGCACCGCTGGACCCAGCAGGCGCTGCACGTAAAGCAAACCGTTACACACACGTACAAATGGACGGCGCGTGCGGCAGGTACTTACCGCGTTGCCGTGGGACTGTTTGGTCCACGCGGTACGCCCATCTACCTCCGGGTGACAACGGCAGCGAGGTTCACCGTGTCCAAGGTCCGCAAGGGGTCGATCGCCACGCGCACCCCGGCACGAGCGAGGCCGAGCCGCACCAAAACTCCGCCCAGCCTTACCCCAACCGCGTTGCCCACCGCACGCAGAATCCTCGGCTTCACCGCCACTACGGGTGGCCAATTTGATACGGGAAATAACAACAACCTCTCGGCGGTCCGGGTAATGACCGCGGGCGCGGGTGCGTCGGTCAGAGCGATTTCAGTTTACGTAGGACCGATCGATACGAAAAACCCGGCATACGGCCTGGCCGTTTATACGGATCGCGACGGATCGCCCTATGCGCGAACGGCATCCGCATCTGGAACACTCACCCGGAGTGGTTGGAATACTCTGCCCGTGACTGCCGTCCTCGCGCCAAATACCGCCTATTGGTTGGTCTACAACTCCGCCACCAGCCACGATCGTCTTGACGAAGTATATTTTGTTCCCGGTGCGGCCAATACGGGCGGCTGGTCACCACCGGTTCGTTGCTGTGTCTTTCCCGCGACTCAGCGCGGTTGGACCGTAACCAACATGCAATTCGCGATCTTTGCCACACTGGCTGGACTACGCGCCGGCGAACCTCATACCGCCACGGGAACCGCCATCCCGCCTACCCCCACCAGCACCGCGATGCCTGGGCCGTCGGCCACACCGTCCGCCCATCAGGTGTTCGACGACGAGTTCACGGGCCCAACTTTGGATACAAATACCTGGAGCGTGCTCAATCGTCCCGGTGATGCGAGCAATGCCGAGCAAGAGTGTTATCTGCCCAGCAATGCCGCCATTGAAAGCGGCGCGCTTGTACTCACCGACCGGCAGGACTCGAGTTGCGACGGCTACCAGTACACATCGGCCATGGTGCAGACGAAGAGCTTCAATTTTACGTATGGCACGCTCGAGGTGCGCGCCTGGCTGCCGGCAGGCACGGGGCAGTGGCCCGCAATATGGCTGTTGGGCGCGAACTGCCAGGCGACCAATCCGACCACGCCTGACAATACGGATGCCTGCCAGTGGCCGAGCCCCGGCTCGAATGAAATTGACCTCTTTGAAGGGAAGAACTCCCTAACCACGACCGGCTTCTTCAGCCTGGTCAGCGGGCCGGTCCCCAATGACAATGACTATGGTTTCGCCTGCCGCGACGTAGCGCTGGATGTCGACATAAGCTCGGGCTACCACACATATAAGCTCATTTGGCAGCCCAATTCACTCGCCTGGCAGATCGATGGCCGGACCTACTGCTCCACCTCGGCGCACGTGCCCTCCACCGCCATGTTTATCATTCTGAACGTGGCCCTGGGCGGCTCATTCACTGGTTCCGCGATTGACTCGTCCATCCTGCCCAGGACCATGCATATCGACTACGTACGGGTAGATCAAGGGTAGGTACTTTTCACGGAGGTGTTTGTTTTCTGGTGTTGCTGTGATACAGTTCCGTGCTGGTCAAGGTGTGATATGAGAAGCCACAGCACCCACCGGCGATCAGAACCTCCCCATTCGGCAAGGGGATGGCGGTGTGGTTCGAGCGCGCTACTGCCATATGGTGCGTGGTTTGCCACCGTCCTGTAATCGGATTGTACAACTCCGCATCGGACAGCGCCTGACCCTTGGCGTCGCAGCACCCGCCCGCGACGAGCACCTGCCCATCGGGCAACATGGTCGCGGTAAAGTTGGATCGCGGCATGAACATGTTGCCGGTGGTTTGCCACGTCCCCTTGCCCGGGTTGTACAACTCGGCGCCGGCAAGGAGCCCACCTCCAGCGATCAAAACTTGATCGTTTGGCAGAAGAGTCGCCGTGAAGTTGGCGCGGGGAACAGACATGTGGGCGGTCGTGTGCCATCGCCCAGTACGCGGGTTGTACAGCTCCGCCTCGTCCAGCGCCTGGCCTTTGGCGTCGCAGCAGCCGCCTGCGACAAGTACTTGCCCGTCGGCCAGCAGCGTAGCGGTGAAGTTGGACCGCGCGAGGGCCATACTGCCGGTGTTCCGCCACTTACCCGTACTCGGGTTATACAGTTCGGCGCTCGATAGGCGATTACAGCAGTGGATAAAGCCTCCGACGACGAGCACCTGCCCGTCTGGCAACAGCGTTGCCGTATCTGCCTGGCGCGCGACTTGCATGGCCCCCGTGGTCCGCCACCGCCCCGTACTTGGGTTGTATAATTCCGCGCCGGCTAAGGCCAGACCCTTTTTGTCGCAGCACCCGCCCGTGACCAGGATCCGGCCATTCTGTAGCAGGGTGGCGGTGTGCCCCTGGCGCGGGGCGTGCAGCGCTCCGGTAGTCTGCCAGTGGCCGGTGTGTGTATCGTACAACTCGGCGCTTGCCAGCACCTGACCCGCCGAATCGCAGCATCCGCCTGCGACGAGGATCTCACCGCTCGGCAGCAGCGTGGCCGAATGGCCCTGGCGCGCGAAATGCATGGATGCGGCTGATGTCCAGGTACCCACATTGCTCAGGCCGGCGCCCGACGCGTCGCTTAATTGGGCCGGCGCGAACACCGTAAAGAGTACAAGAGCTACGCCAAGAAGTAGTCGCCGGCTTCGTCCCAGGCGCCTACGGGTCAATTTTCTGTTCGTACGCAACTTCTTCATGTCGCCGGCCTTCCTTAGGAAACCCTCCATAATGCCCCGTCCTCTGCTACACTGCTTGGTTCTCCAGTGGGCTGCCGCGTCTCCACGGCCGGCGGCACGACGCGGAAGATCCTTCTAAAAAGTCCGGCCGCCGCGTTACGCACTTTCCGCCGGGTGGCCCTCGCTCCTTTGCGGGCAACCCACCTCGCCGTCTTGAGACTACGGACATCGGCCAGTCCGGTTTGCCTTGTTCCCAACTTTCGAGCCGGATTGCCAATCATGATGCTGTTCGGCGCGACGTCGGTAAGGACGACACTCCCCATGCCGATCAGGCTTCCACGACCAATTCTGGTCATTTCGCGAATAGTGCAGGACTGACCCAGGTAACAATCAGCTTCGACATGCACGTTGCCGGCCACGGTTACCGCACTGGTGATGGTAACGCCATCGTCAATCACATCTTCATGATTAATCACGCTTCCCGCCAAACAAAAGAGAAAGTCTCCCACACGGGCCGCGGCGCCCACGAAGCACTGCGGATAGATGACGCACCCGAGGCCGATGCGCGCGCTGGTTGCCACGAAAGAGCTAGGGTCGACCAGCGAGATCAGGCGGTGCCGCGGTAGCTGCGCCTTGAGCGTCCAGTCCGGCTCGGGTATAACCAGCGCATCAGGGAAGGAGTCCCACATGCTTTTCGATCCGAACACCGGTAAGCCATGTCGTTCCTCGCCGACCTTATCTTCGGTCTGAGAAACAAACCCCCTCAAGTCCCAGGTCTCCCGCACACGGTTGATCCGGTCCACAATGTCTGCAATTTCCAGTGCATGAGGGCCTGTCCCTAGAATCAGCAGTTCGCGCATTTTCGCTCACCCCTCGCGGTATACCGCCGGCCGGCATGAGCGCGTGTCTTAGCAGCACCAGGTCCATCCAGGAGTTCCCCATGGTTGGCTCTACTGCCGTTGCCGCGCCCATGGCTACCGTGCTACCGCGACACGAATCTCACTCAGGGCTGTAACCACGGCATCCTGTTCCTCTTCGGTCATGGTTGCGTACAGCGGCAGCAGCAGAGTTTGCCGGGCCGCTTCTTCGGTCACCGGGAGGGAGATTGGTCCAAAACGTCGCGTGTAATATGGCTCAAGATGAATTGCCATCACGCCGCGTCGGCTCGCGATGCCTTGGGCGAGAAGCCTCTCCATCACTTCGTCGCGCGGGGGCCAGAGAGCGGCATCCAACCGCACGCAATACGATTGGTAGGTGTGCGGTGCATCAGGTGGGGCGTACGGAGGGGTAAGGCCGCGCAGGTCGGCCAACTGCTCAGTGTATCGCTCGGCCAGGAAGCGGCGACGTGACAGGATCCAGTCCAGCTTCTTAAGCTGCTCGAGCCCCACGGCGGCCTGGATGTCGGTCATCCGGTAGTTGTAACCTAGCGCATCATACTCTTCGATCGTGACCGTCGCCGCCTGATGGCGCGTGAGGTCCGAAATAGACGCGCCGTGCGCCCGAACGACGCGCGCCCGCGCGGCGAGCCCCTCATCATCGGTGGTAATCATCCCCCCCTCACCAGTCGTAATCGACTTGCGAGGATGGAAGCTGAAGCAGGTTACGGGACTAATCGACCCGACCCGGCGCCCATGGTAGGTGGCGCCAATGGCAGGCGCGGCGTCCTCGATCAGATGCAAGGCATGATTGGCCGCGATATCCTTGATGGGATCCAGGTCCGCGGCCAGGCCGATTTGATCTACGGCGATAAGTGCCCGCGTCCGCCGCGATACGGCCGCCGCGACGGCAGCAGGGTCCAGGTTGTAAGTTCGAGGATCAATATCGACAAATACCGGCGTGGCGCCCACGTACAGCACGGCATTCGCGGTCGCTATGAAGGTGAACGAGGGGACGATCACTTCGTCGCCCGGTCCAATGCCCCGGCAGAGGAGGGCAAGATGGAGCGCGGTGGTGCAGTTGGAGGTTGCCACGGCGTATCGAGCGCCTACGTAGGCGGCTACCGCTTCCTCGAAGGCGGCCACCCGGGGGCCCTGCACCAGCCAGCCGGAGCGAATCGCCTCGGCCGCGGCGAGCGCCTCTTCCTCACCCAGGAATGGCTTGGTGATCGGGACATGCAACGTCTTGGTAATCATACTACGGCTCGCATTCGCTCCCGCCAGGCGATCAGACCGGCCAGGCCATCTCGTACGTCGACCTTGGTCTCGAATCCGAGTATGGTCCGCGCCTTTTCGATGGCGGCCAGGCGGCGCCGGACGGGATTCACCTTTCGCTCCTCCCGATATTCCGGCTGCAGATCCGAGCGTCCCATCAGATCGAGCAACACCCTCGCCAACTCGTTCAGGGTAGTCTCCGTCCCCGATGCTACATTGAACACGTCATCGGACACGCCGGCGCGCATGGCGGCCAGATTGGCGCGAGCCACGTCCGTGATATAGACGAAATCCATCGATTGGGTCCCATCGCCGAAAATGAGGGGCGGCTGACCTGCTTCGATCCGATCCAACCAGCGAATGAGCACCTCCGTATACACTCCGTGGACATCCATCCGCGGGCCATAAATGTTGAAGTAACGCAAAGCGACATAGGGGAGGCCGTACATATCGTTGAAGGAGCGGAGAATTTGCTCCCCGGCGATCTTGGCCGCGCCGTACAGGGTGCGGTTGTTGAAGGGATGGCTCTCGTCAATAGGCACGTACGAAGGTTCACCGTAGACCGAGGCACTGGATGCGGAGACTACTTTACGCACCTTCGCCTGAACCGCCGCCTCCAGAACATTGAAGGTTCCGTTGATTAGCACGTCAACGGCCTCGCGGGGTTGCTCCGCGCACTGCGTAATGCGAATCGCCGCCTGATGGAAGACCAGGTCAATGCCGTCCATGGCCCGGCGCACGGTTTCGGGGTCCCTGATATCACCCCCGACCAAGGTCACCTTGCCGCCGCGGAAGGCATCCTCCAGATTTTGCCGCCGCCCCCGCGTAAAATTATCGAGTACGACCACCTCCGCTACGTCGGCGTCAACCAGAAGGTCGGCGATGTGCGATCCGACCAAGCCCGCGCCACCGGTGATTAGTGTTCGTGCCCCTGCTAGTTCCACGCTTCTTCCTTCTACCATATGTTGCCTGCCTATGGTAGGCACGTTCGGCCGGCTTCAACTGCCGTGCCGCGGACCTGCATGAACCGACAAAGAGGATGCGCGAGCCTCGTTGATCAGGCGAATCCTCTCCGATACGATCCCAGCTTAGCAATCGCAAGCCAATATCCGGTCTAGCGCGTGGTCGAGAAAGAGTAGAGTTGTCCTCCATGCTCGCGGCGATTCTTAACCTCTCTTAACAGGCCGCTTAACTGGATGTCTACGCCGCCAACCTATACTCGGGGTAAGTGGAAAGACTTCGATGCCCCGACTGGGAGGGAGGAAAGATCCGTGAACGTAGGAATAGGCGTGGTAGGATGCGGGTACTGGGGACCAAATCTGGTGCGTAATCTGGCTCAGACGACCGGCGCCCAACTGCTGATGTGCTGCGACCTCGAGCCCGAACGCCTGGATTGGGTCAAACAGTGTTATCCCGCCGTGCAAGTAACCGCTGAGTTTCAGAAGCTACTCGACAACAAGCAGGTGGACGCGATCGCGATCGCGACACCCATTTCCACCCACTATGCTCTCGTAAAGCAGGCGCTGAAGGCCGGCAAGCATGTCTTGGTCGCCAAACCGCTGGCGCAAAGTGTGGCGGAGTGTCAGGAACTGCACGCGCTTGCGGTGCGACAGCACCGAGTGCTGGCCGTGGATCACACGTTTCTCTACACGGGGGCGGTACGCAAAATCAAGCAGCTCATGGATGCCGGCGATTTAGGGGACATTTATTACTACGACTCGGTGCGGATCAATCTTGGCCTGTTCCAGCACGACACGAACGTGATTTGGGATTTGGCGCCCCATGATATTTCGATCATGATTCATTTGCTGGGCATCGTGCCGGAGCGCGTCTCGGCCGTGGGCGCGTCGCATGTCAACGAGCGGGTGGAGAATATCGCCTACGTCACCATGATGTTTCGGGAGCGCCTGCTGGCCCATCTTCACGTCAACTGGTTGGCGCCGGCCAAGGTACGGCGGACGATCATCGGCGGCAGCAAACGAATGGTTGTCTACGACGATATGGATATGAGCGATAAGGTAAAGATCTACGACAGCGGCGCCAAGCTGAGCAACGACCCAGATCACATTTACCGGACCATGGTGGAATACAGGACCGGCGATATGTACGCTCCCAAGGTGGACAAAACCGAGGCCTTGAAGGAAGAATGCCGGCACTTTATCGCCTGCATTCGTGATGACGCAACGCCGATCAGCGGCGCACTCCTTGCGACCCAGGTTGTAGGGGTGATCGAGGCGGCCGACCGTTCACTCCGTTTGGGAGGGTCCATGGAGCCGTTACATCGCCCGTTCGTACCGACGATCGCCGCGGCCGCGGCGAGTTAGGTTTGCCCATGTTATCAACACTCACCCCCACGCGCGGACCTTTGGTCGACCTCCGTGCGCAGTATGCCCATCTTGCCGAGGACTTGCGCAGCGCCGTACTGCGCGTGCTGGACAGTCTGGATTATGTGCAAGGCGCCGAGGTGGCGGCATTCGAGGAGGAATTCGGCGCCGCGTGTGATACGCGCTATGCGGTGGCCACCAGTACGGGAACCTCGGCCCTCCATCTGGCGCTCCTGGCCCTCGGGGTAGGACCCGGCGATGAGGTGATCACCGTTTCACACACCTTCATCGCCACGGCCGAGGCCATTTCGGCCTGCGGGGCTACCGCGGTCTTCATCGATATCGATCCCCGGACCTACCTTATGGATCCGTCCCTGCTTGAGGCGGCGATCACCCATCGTACCAAGGTGATCCTTCCGGTGCATCTGTACGGTCAAACGGCTGATATGGA
The DNA here is from genome assembly GCA_025924845.1 of Chloroflexota bacterium. Next base: position 14,362 of record JAICHN010000059.1, read on the forward strand.
TGCCATCCTCGCCATCGCGAATCGCCACGGCCTTCCCGTGCTCGAAGATGCCTGCCAGGCCCATCGGGCGACCTACAAAGGACGACGAGCAGGCAGCCTCGGCGTGGCGGGATGCTTCAGTTTTTATCCCAGTAAGAACCTTGGCACGGTCGGCGAGGGCGGCGCCGTCGTCACCAATGACTTAGGCATGGCCGAGCGGATGCGCATGTTGCGCGATCATGGCCAGTCACGCCGATACTATCACGACGTAGTCGGATTCAATTATCGCATGGCCTCCATCCAGGCAGCCGCCCTGCGGGTGAAGCTTCCCTATCTCGATGGTTGGAACGCGGCGAGGCGAGACCGGGCGCGGCACTACGGACGCGCCCTGGCTGGTCTGCCCGTGACCACTCCGGACGCGTCCAACGATGGAGAGCCGATCTATCATCTCTACGTCATCCGCGCCGCCAACCGGGATGGACTGCGGGATCACTTGACCGCACAAGGAATCGGCAGTGGTATTCACTACCCGGTGCCGATTCACCTACAGCAGGCCTATGCCGGCACGGGCTGGAGTATGGGCGCCTTGCCGGTAACCGAGCTTGTCGCGGGCCGGATTCTCTCATTACCGATGTACGCCGAGCTGACCAACAACCAGATTGAGCTGGTCGGCGAGAGCATTGCCGCGTGGTGCGCCGCTGTTCCGCGGTATGACGCCGCACTGAGCGGCTAAACCGGCGCCTGAAGTACGAAACACTTTCCCACAAGGGTCGTCTCTCCGCCAAAGATGCCGGAGGGGCGGCCCTTTTCAGCAATGGGTAGGGTTACCGAGGGCTACTGTCCAGGACCGTGATCGAGTAGGGCGGCAGGCTCACCGTTCCCTGGGCGCCAAGCGCCACCTGGCCTTCCGCCTGGATTGCCGTCAGATGGGTCGCGTCGTACCGATACAATGAAGTCTGACCCGCCTTGAAGCCCGAAATCCGGAGGGAAGATATGGCCTCCGTGGTGGGCATCTTATTAATCAAGATCGTCACCAAATGGCCATCGCTTTGACGTAGGCTCGCATAGATGGCCACGCGATCGCGATTGCTGGAGGCTGTTTGCACGCTGGTCTCGCCAAAGGCCGAGCCATGTCCATCGTAGTTGCGGAACATTTGAAAGGCCAGGGCACCGGGGCTGCCGCTGGGTGGATACCGCCAATAGGAAGCCATGTAGAGGTTTTCCTGACCGAAGATACCGAGCACATCGGCAATCGCCAGAGCGCCGTTCAAGCTGGTCTCGGCGCCGAAGTTCCACTCGCCGATTCCCAGGCGCGTTCCAGGGTACTGCTCGGCAATCAGTGCCTGCATGCGTAGGATAAGTTGCACCGGCTTGGCGATCCAGGAGTGGTCGACAAACGTAGGATCCCACAAGGAGCGAGTTTCAAGGAGACGCCAGGCTGAGGTCACTGCATCGACGTTATCGTTATAGAAGCCATCGGGATAATAGTGGATGTCAAGTACGTCGAGAGTCCGCTGCCGCGCCTGCTCGTCGTGCTTGCGCACGGCGGCCAGGAACCAGGGGAGAAAATCGGTGTTCCCATGACTGGCCTTATCACTGTCACCAACCATGCTGTTCCAGTAGTAGTACCAACAGCAAGTGGCGGGACCGGTCACCATACTCCGTGGCGCTACCGCCTTGATCGCGGAAGCGTAGGTTGTAAACTCCTGGTAGATCTCGTCGTAGTTGGTACAGGTTGGATGCACATCATAGTGGGTCACACCCCACAACTCCGGCTCGTTATCCATGGCGAAGAGCTGAACATCCAGGTGGTTAGTCTGTAGATGTCGTACCCAATCTTGCATGAATGACGGGCCAACCGGAATGCTGGTGCGAGTAGGATCGGCGGTTTCCTTGCGATTTGTGCAAGAGGATCCCTGTCCGTCCGTGGGCTTACCATCCGGACCGGAAAACGAAAATGATGTAGTGTCCTTGGCCACCCACCCCAAGGTGGGAATGGTCAACCACTCGGCGGCACCGATCTGCTTGCTGTGCGCCACGGCCGCATCGGCCGCCGAACCGTTCTGATTGCCATAGTTCGTGTTCTCATAGTAGTAGTCACTGGCGGTGTTCCAGGCGTTGCCGAGCTTCCAGTTGTAGCGTGAGTTGGGATTGCCGCCCCAACGCATCAGGGTCGGGCGGACCAGTTGGTCATACGCGGCGCCGTCGTCGGCGGCCAGTCCGTAAATGTAGGGGCTAACCGGATGCTGTCCGGCCTTGGCGTCTATCCGCAGGGTGAGCGCGGTTTGCCCAACCGGAAAGTCTGTAAGGCCGGCGACATTCAGGGTAAGGCGTGAGACGTACAGGGTTGGTTGGACTTTGCCGGCCCCCTCTTGAAGCACAACTCCTCCGATCGATACCCCGCGCGCCAGTGAAGCAATCAAGGGGATTCGCACCGTCGTCCACCGATCCGCCGGAAGCTTCCCCTTCGGCAGATAGGGAGACAGAGGCACCTGCTTGCCGGCCTTGCCACTGTCGTTCATCAAAGACAGGGTGAGTTTTTGGCCGCCGACTTGACCGCCGTTTA
>JAICHN010000060.1 GCA_025924845.1 Chloroflexota bacterium
TAAACACCGCGTATTCGGCGAAGCCGCCGATCGGCTGTTGCTGACCGCGACCCAGGAACGTGTTGAATGGTTCCACCAGTGGTGTGGTTACGGGCTCGCTGTGCGACACGTGCAGCGTCACGCCGTCTAGGAAGAAGAGCATGCCCAGGGTCGCGATCAAGGACGGCACGCCAAACAGCACCGTGATCAGCCCGTTGGCCATGCCTATCAGCGATGCGCAGACGAGTCCAAGCACAATGGCCAGACCGTAGGGGACACTGTAATCCGTGGTGAGGTAATAGACGATGAAGGGGGTGGTGGAGTAGACCTTAGCGGCGGAAAGGTCGATCTCGCCGGTAATCATCAGCATTGCTTCGCCAATGGCGATGAGACCATAGAGCGCGGTGCTCGACGCCAGGACTGCTTGCAAGCCGTTGAAATAGTTCTGGTTCAGCACCTCGAATATGACGGAAACGACGATCGCCACCACGGCGATGCTCGCCTCGGGCAGGCGCAATAGTATGCTGCCGAGCCCGGCAATCGCCCCCGACCCGGGTCGGGGCGACTGTGCTGTCGCTGTTCCTTCGTTCGTGACCACCTTTGTCCCTCATTAAGAGCAATGCGCACAGTATAACCCGAGGCGGGGCAGCGGGCGTGAAACCCGGCCCCGCCTCGGAAAAGACGCTGCAATGTGCGCCGCGGGCTAGATCGAGTATGCCGTGGTTGAGGAACCCTGGAATACGTTTGGTTTGAGGTACTGACCAACACTAGCCTTGGTCACGAACTTGATGCCGGTGTTCATGCTTTCGGCGCCTACCAGGCCACCGGAAAGCTTGTAAAGGTACAGCTGGATCACCGGATAGAAGCCTTGCAAGTACGGCTGCTGATCGATCGTGAAGTCGCACGTGCCGTTATTGACGGCCTGGACGAGCGCCGGCGGCAGATCGTAGCCACCGCATTTCACGCCCTTGGCGCGCAGGCCGTGCTTTACGATGGTCTGCACAATGCCCTGCGTGGTGCCCTGGTCTACGGCGAACATTCCCTTGACGTCCTGATGACCAGTCCACCATGCCTCCACCGCGGTTCGCTCCTGGGCGATGAGCGCGCCGGTGGCGATATCGGGATACAAGCTGATCCCTGATGTTTTGGCGAGCACGGAGCGCGCCCCGTCAATGCGGGGCTGGATGTTCAGGGAGCCCGGGGTGGCGATAAAGAGGGCAACCTTGCCGTTCTTGACCAGGGCGGCGATATGCTGTCCCATGCCCACGCCGGACTGGAAAAGATCCTGGCCGATGTAGGCAAGGCGCTTGTTGGTGGGCGAGCCGTCAGCGTTGTAGGAGATGACCGGAATGCCCTTGGCGAATGCCGCGTCGGTCGGCGCATCAAAGGCGTGCGCGTCGATAATGGCGACGGCGATGCCGTCCGCCTTGCCGGCAATAGCGGTCTGCATAGACTTCACCATCTCGGCAACATTCGAGGTCGCCGAGCCGGTCCACTGGTAGGTGCAGCCAAACAACTTGCAGGCGTCGGCGGCGCCGGATTGCGTAGGTGTGAAGAAATCGTTGGTAGTGACATGATTGACGAAGACGAAATGGTAGCCTTTCTTGGGTAAGTCCTCGCTGCGGCCCGCTGCCAGTGCGTAGTCGGTCTCGCCCGCCTTGAGCGCTGCCAGCATGGCAGCGCTGCCCAAGCCAAGCTTGGCAACGGTGGTCAGTGCGGTACGGCGGCTGAGTTCCAGGGCGCTCGCGGCCTGCGTCGGTTGGTCCTGAGCTTCTTCGTCCACGGTAGGCTCCCCCCTGTTGGGAAACAATATTGCTCTCCTGGGCGCGAGACTGGACGCGGATGGGGAGAGCGGACCATGAGGATCAGCGGCAAAGGTACTAAGCCGATAATGCGCCACCTTCCAGTCTGAAGTACTGAATAGCACAGGAGAGGCCGTTTGTCAACGGTAAGTAACATGTTGGAAGATGCTCTTTGCTCGGCAGGGCGAATTATGCTCAAGGTAGACGCACCGTGTCGGCGGAGTCGAAGGCGACTAGTCCATCCTTGGCCAGGCCCTCCACCAGCTTACGCAGCCAGGGAAGATCGGCTTCGCTGAAGTCAGTCTTGATCGCCGCGCCAAGTTGGCCGAGCGGGAGCGCTTCCCCGGGTTGCGGCGCACGCAACCGTTCCACGATACGACCTCGATAATACCGGCTGGATCCGGTAAAGGGCGCCTGGCGCCGCGTGGCGTACTCGGCGGGCCGTTCGCGCAAGGTTGCCGTGATTTTGCCGGCGGCAGCGCACCAGGGCTGGGCGGGGCAGACCAGGCACATCGGCCGCCGTTCCAGACAGACACGCGCCCCAAGATCCATCAGCGCCTGATTCCAGTCGTAGGCGGCTTCAGTGGGAAGCGCCCGGCGGGCCAGGGCCCACAGTGTAGCGGGCGCGGCCCGTGGACCGTCGGGTCCCAGCGCGATGCGCCCCAGCACGCGCCGCACGTTGGTGTCGAGCACGGGTTCGGGCAGGCCAAAGGCAAAGCATGCTACCGCCGCCGCGGTGTAAGGGCCGATCCCGGCCAAGGTCAATAACTCGGGCAACATATTCGGCAGCGTGCCTTCGTACCGCTCTACGACCTGCTTGGCGATCCGGTGCAGGCGAACCGCCCTCAAGTTATAGCCGAGTCCTTGCCAGGCCCGGATGACCTCGGCGTCCGGCGCGGCGGCTAATTCGGCGAAGCCGGGAAACCGGGCCAGAAATTCATCGTACTTCGGCAACACACGATCCACCTGCGTTTGCTGGAGCATCATTTCCGATACCAGCACCCGATAGGGATCGCGGGTATGGCGCCAGGGAAGGTCACGACCTAGTTCGCCGTACCATTGGAGCACGGCGGCATGGAGTGCCTCGTAACTCACCCTGGCCCGTTGCGTCCCAACTCGAACAGCAGATGATCCACGCGATCCTGGGTCGCCCGGACGCGCCGCGAGAGCATCGGCAACAAAGGAAGCGCCATTTGGGGATGGGACTCCAGTTCGCCGAGGAACTCCCACTTGGAAAGAGTGTAACAGTGCATGGGCGCCGAGGCCCGAACGTCGGCCGTGCGGGGCAAATCGTCGAGGAGGGCCATCTCACCGAAAAAATCGCCGGCGCCCAGTCGATCAATCACCTGATTGCCGCGAATGACCTCGGCCGAGCCTTCCGCGATTACATAGAGGCCGAGCCCGGCCTGTCCGGCTTGTATGATTACCTGACCGGGCGCATAATCCTGCTCGCGGACTAGACGGGCGAGCGAACGGATATGACGTTTGTCCAGCCGCTGAAACAGCGAAACACGCTGCAGCAATTCTTCAATATCCATATGTGTTCCCTCGCCCCTAATTCTGACTGAGTCCCAGGCGCACCATGCGCAAACGACGCTCTACGTTGTCCACTCCCTCGGTGGTGCCAAGAGCCCCCAGCACGGCATGCCGGAACGGCACGGATGCGCTGGGCGATAAGGCATGGATACCGCGGGCATGAAGATTGAGCACCGTCTGAGTGAGCACGCGGCGCTCGGCGGGTACCAGCATGGACAGCCAGGAGACGCCCTCGGTCATCTGCGCCTCGGCTCCCCTGGCCTCCGGAGTGGCGTAGGCGCGGAGGCAGCCGTTTTCTCGTCCCACCAGACCGGCCGAGATGCTGACGCGCAACGTATCGCTTAGAACCACGGAATGGGGGAGATGTGGCCCGGTGCCCCGGCTGAAGTAAAACGGCGTATGGCGGAGGATACCTAGCTCGCCGGCCAAAAAGGCCAGGCACTGTAGATCTTCCTCATCCCGTAGATCGGGAACCGCATTGACCAAAAGGAGCAGAGTTTGTTGGGTCCGAGAAAGCTCTTGCCTTGCCGGCGAAAGAGCGATGGGGGAGGATACCGGGTCCGCGGTCGAATAGGCGACCACCATTGCCACTCTCCTTTCATACCAGTCGCACATCTAGATCCGTGAGGATGATGCCCCGCGGCCGTGAACGGAGGGAGATCTCCTTTCGCGAGTGGTTTGGCAGGTGTACTTTACACGCCGCTACCATTATCGCACACGATACCCATGGATGCGAGGGGTTTTACTGATTCCGCTGCCGAATGTTCAACGATGGAGATGCGGATCGCCCTGGTAAACGCGCAGGCGTGTAGTGAACACGCTATCGCCGCTCAAGATGCCGCTCCTCCCAAATAAGCGACCGAATTGCCAGTTGGATAGCCCCAGCTCAGGGCGATCCAGCGCGTACTGGCCGTCGACCCAACGCGTGAACCCATCGCCCACGAAAGGTGCGTCAATCGCGCGGAAAAACCCGTGGTGCGCCTCGGGTGATTCGCTGATCAGCGAAGCGATGAAGCGTGGACTGTGGGCGTTGAACAGTACACAGGCTTCTTCGAGATTCCGGACCAGCCCGAGACTGACTTCCGGTGTCTTTTCCCACTCCCATTCACGGCCAAGATCGCCCGTGTCAAGCGCCTCGGCGATTGGTTCGGTAACGACGCCTTCGGGCCTGGCGATCGGCGCCGTCCTCTCAACGAGCGCGGCGGGTACGCTCGCCCGTGCGCTGTCCAGTACGTGCAGCTTGTAGCCGTGGCCCAGTGCCTCGCCTCGCTCGCGAAGGGCGCGAAGGGCCAGAGGTACCAGGTCGGCCGCTCGCGTCTGCTCAATCAGCACCACATTCACCGTGTTGCATACCTTCCGATCCAGGGAATGGTAGAGCGCGCTATGAAAGCGTTCGCCGTCCGCCCAGCGATCCGCGATCAGCCATGCGCCTCCCGTGCCGTGCAGACTGACCGGCGTTCCCACCTGGCGGGCGATTTCGCCCAGCATGGTGACCGCCGGGCCGGAGCCCCGCGCTACGGCCAGGGCCAGACGACGATCGGCGAACAGTGCCCAGCCCGCCGCTCGCTGCGCGCTATCCAGCAGAGTCACCGCGTGCTCGGGCAGGCCGGCGGCGCGCAAGGCGGGACGAAGGGCCAGGTCGGCAATGGCGCGCGCCGTGTTCAGGGCATCGCTGCCGATCCGCAGTACCGCGCTGTTCCCGCTCCGTAGCACACCGGTCGCGTCGGCAAACACATTGGGCCGGCCCTCGAACACGAAGCCGATCACCCCCAGGCCGTCTCGAATCTGTTCCACCGTCCAGCCCTCGTGGACAACCAGGGAGTCCCTGACCCCCCGCGCCGGCGGCAGCGCCTCCCAGGCTTGCAGGCCGCGGATCATCTCCCCGCGCATCCGCTCCCCGACTTCCAGGCGGGTAATGGAGCGGCCCCGCGCGCGGGCTTCGCGTACATCCCCTTCGTTGGCCACGGTGATCGCGGCCCACACTCTATCGTCCGCCAGATGAGCGGCGAACTGCTGAAAGAAGCACGGGATCGCCGCATCGTTGATCGCGGTGAGCGCCAGGAACGCCTGTCGCGCCCGTTCAACCGCCTCACTCGCCAGTCGGGCCGTGCCGGCAGGGACATGGAGGACAGTGCCGGATGAGGTGACCAGCAACTGGTCGCCTGGCTGGAACCGTTCCACGATAGCATCGGGAACCCGCGCCAGCTTATTCCCGGCAAAGAGCACCTGCATGCCCTGGGTGGGCGCCGTAAGATCCGTCACCATCGTGTCGTCATGGGCTACGGCGGCGGTGGGGGAGGGGTGGGCAATGGACATAGGAACGTTCTCCACCGGTGTTCAGGGCTCGGTGTGGTGTTTTCTCCAGTGTACACGCCCCTGGGTGACTCGCGGGGCAAATCCTTGCGGCCCAGCCTGGAGCGCCTCTGATTGTTTGACGAATGGCGGGGCCTAACCTACACTGCCTGGTGGTTTGCCGCCCAGCCCGCCAGGGATACTCGCGGCGGCTGACAGGGAGTAGCAACATTGAATCAATCATTCGCACTTTGGCGCGCGTTCGTTCGCGCATTATTCCTCCTCGCACTGGTGGGTGGCCCCGCCGCGCGGAGCCTGGCCGCGGGAACGGAGGCGGCGAAACCCGCGCCTCGGCCGCTGCGCGGCGGCACCCTGGTCGAGGGGTTGCTGTTGGACCCCGACCAACTGCTGCCCAATTTCAGCGGGCAACTCTACGCCGAGATAGTGCAACAGACGCTGTTCGCCCCTCTCTTCTATTCCGATAACAAGGGCAATATCCAACCCGGCCTGGCCACCGTGGTTCCCACTGTCAAGAACGGCGGTATTTCCGCCGACGGGCGGACCTACACCTTCCACCTGCGCAAGGGTTTGCATTGGTCGGATGGTACGGCACTGACCGCGCGGGACATCGACTTTTCCTGGCGTCTGTGGACAAATCCCAAGGTCAGTCTCACGCCATATTCCACGCTGGGTATTGATCGGATCGGCGCCGCCACGATCAGCGCCGATGGGCTGAGTATCAGCGTTACCCTCGTGCAGCCCTACGCGCCTTTTCTGGCCGATTGGACCGATGCCCTGCAACCGTTGCCCGCCCACACCATGTCGTTGATCAAGCCCGCCGCCCTGGCAAAAAGTGGTTTTGCCCTGGTGCCTAACGTGAACAGCGGCCCGTTTACCCTTCAGGAGGTCCGCCACGGCGATCGGGTGATCGTGACTCGTAACTCGTTCTACTACCAAAAGGCGAAGGGCTACCCTTATCTCGATTCGATCGTATTCCGCACTATTTCCGGTCTGGATCCGATACTGAGCGCTCTGCGATCGCATGTGGTTGACGCTGCCTGGCTGCTCCCCATTACGTCGCTCAGCGCCTTGCAGCATATGTCGGGGGTGCAAGCCGTGGCGGTTCGCGGCGCCAACTGGGAGGCGGCCTTGATCAATCGGCGCCATCCCATCCTTCAGGACGCCCGGGTGAGGCAGGCCCTGGCGTACGGGCTGAATCGGGGCGCCGAGGTGCGTGCAGGCTGGCACGGCCTGGCCACGCTGATTGGTAGCGATCAGCCTCCCACCTCATCGGTGTACGCCTCGGATGTGGCGCCGTATCCCTACGATCGGACCCGGGCCGGGCAGTTGCTCGACGCGGCGGGCTGGAAGCTGGGATCGGACGGTTTCCGGCGAAAGCACGGGAAGATTCTCAGTCTCACCTACTCGACCACCTTTAATAATCCCTGGCGACAATTAGATGAAGCGCAGGCGCTCAGCGATTACGAGGCACTCGGCATTCAGTTGATTATCCGCAACTACCCGGCGGCCTACTTCGCGCAAACCGTCCTCCCAAGCGGCAATTTCGATCTGGCCGAGTATGTGTTCAGCAACAACCTCGATCCGGATGACACCGCGACGTTCGGCAGCCGCTTTACCCCTCCGGCAGGGAGCAACTACGGCGCCTACAGCAACGCTACCTTCGACCAATTGGCGGGGCAGGAGGTAACCACGGTAGATCCCGCGGCGCGCGCCGCCATCTTTCACCGCATGCAAAAGCTGTTGCACGACGACGTAGCGGCACTGTGGTTGTACAGTCCCGATAACCTGGGGGCGGCTAACACGCGGGTACATAACTACCTGCCGGCTCCCTTTAGTCTGGACACCTGGAATGCCTGGGAGTGGTGGGTCACACCGCCCAAGAAATAGGCACGGCCGTGCTCAAGAGTAATGGCCGGAGATATGCGGCATCCCGTACATTAGCTTATGACGATGCCGGAGCGCGTGACGGCGGGTGCGAACAGAGCAAGGAGCCGAGCAGCATGGCGATTGCGGCAAGCCGAATCAGTCAGCCGTTGACCACCGATTTGGCCCGAGTCGAGGACGAACTGGCCTTGGTTGGGCAGGAAGCGGGCCCGGTGCTCCATGAGGCGATTCGCCATCATCTAAGCACGGGCGGTAAGCGCATCCGCCCACGCATCGCCTTGCTGGCGGGGCGCATGCTGCTGGGTCAGGCTCCGGACGCCTTGGTACGCTTCGCCGCCGTCACCGAGTTGGTCCATGCCGCATCGCTCGTCCACGATGACACGATTGACGAGGCGGGTACGCGTCGAGGCGAACCAACCGTGGATTCGCGTTTTGGCAGCCACATTTCGGTGTTGGTCGGTGATTATTTGTTCGCTCAGGCGGCGATTATTACGGCGGGCCTGGGCAGCTTGCGCTTGATGTCGCTCCTTGCCGCTACGATCCAGGCCCTGGTGCGCGGTGAGTTGCGCCAGATGAGCGCGGCCTATAAGATCGACGCCAGCGCGGCGAATTACGAGTCACGAATATCCGACAAATCGGCCAGTCTCTTCGTATTGGCGGCCGAGGGCGCGGCGGTATTGGCCGGAGCGCCGGAGGAGGAGGTGATCGCCCTCCGCCGCTATGGGCAGCAGTTGGGCCTGGCGTTTCAGATCGCCGATGATGTGCTGGATTACACCGGTAGCGACGATGTCTTGGGCAAGCCGGCGGGCAGCGATCTGGCCAATGGGGTCGTGACCCTTCCCGCGTTTCACTATCTGCGTACCTTACCCGCCGATGCGCCGGAGCGCCGTATTGTGGAGGAAGGCGGCGAGGCCACGCGCGTAGTGGAGGCGATTCGTGCCTCCCATGCGCCGGCCTACGCTTTGGGACGGGCTCTTGCCCTGGCGAGCGACGCGGTGAGTGCCCTGGATGCCTTCCCACTCTCACCCAGCCGCGAAGCGTTGGCCTCGGTCGGCGAGGAAACGGTGCGCCGGCTGAGCTAGCCCACGATGGCCTCCACCTCGATCTCCACCATCAGCGCGGGGTCGATCAAGGCAGATACCTGCACCATGGTAGCGGCCGGGCGGATGGCGGCGAATCGCTCACCGTGTGCCCGTCCGATCTCCCGCCACTGGCCGATGTCGGTCGTGAAGATGCGAGTGCGCACCACATCCTCCATCGTGGCGCCCGCCGCCGTAAGTGCTTGTTCGATAATCTCGAAGATGCGCACCGTTTGAGCATAGGCGTCGCCGGGCATATACGGCTTGCCCGCCGCATCCACCGCGGTAGTGCCGGCGACCTGCACGACATTGCCGACTCGTACGGCTCGCGAATACCCGACAATCGGTTCCCAGTCCGTGCCGCCCGCGATGTTCCGACGCATCAGGTACTCCTTGACTATCGGCGGAATCCCGCCGCGGCGCCGGCCAACGTATTGTGAGCCTTGTTCAAGCGGGCCATCATCATCTCCGCCTCCGCCCGCAACTCCGGTGGTCCATCGGTAAAGCGATCAGGGTGCCAGACTCGGGACAGTAGCCGGTAGCGGCGGCGAATGTCCTCGGCGCTCGAACCGGGCCGCAGACCGAGGATTACCCACGGGCTATCAATGTGGGGCGGCGCCGCCGGCGTGGACGCCGGTTGGGCCGGACCCGGCTGCTGTTTGCGCATCCGTTCCAGGCGGTCCCGTTCCCTGGCCACCTGGTCACGGAGCCAGCGCAACTCAGCGCGGGCCGACTCAATGCCCTCCTGCACCGCGTCGATGTCCTCTCTTTGCTCGGCAGTCGGTCCTTCCCTCGGCGCCGGGGACGGCTGCGCCTGCCGCCGGCGCCGGTAGCCCCAGCGTTGCGAGGCCATCCCGACGATCAAGGTCAGGAAAAGACCGATCGCCACCAGGACTATCGCCGTCGAACTGTTCATGGTCCACCTTCTCTATTGGCCAAGGCGTACTAGAGTATCGCACAGTCCGCCGTAGGGTGGGAGGACTCGGTGCTCGCTGCCCCGCGGCGATTGGCGGCGCTTAACCTGGGATCCCGGCCGAGGAGATTGGGCATGAGTGCGGTGGGAGCGAGACGCAGCGGGGGATCGTGCAGCCATATGCTACCGCCGGGGAGGCACGAGACTTCGTAGGTCTACCCCTACATCGCCCAGCTTGGCCGGATCCAGCGGCATCCCGGCCGCGATCATTCGCCGCGCGGCCATACTATCGCGCGGCCTGTTCATGCACAACGCGGCCACCGGGATGCCCTCGCGCAGGTAGAAGGCGGTAAAGTCCCGAGCCTCGATACTGCCGCGCCGCACTTCCAGTTCGCCGCCCGCGCGCCGGCCCAGGTATTGCAGGGCATGAGTATACTGGTCCGACCAGAAGTACAACACGGGGGCGAACGGTTCCAGATGACCCAGCATGGCCCGCGCCGCCGCCTTCCCCTGCGCCTCCGCGTTGTCCCAGTGCTCGACCCGCAGGTGCAGCCCCAGGCCGGGGTGGAACCAATTAGCAATGTCTCCGGCCGCGAAGATATCGGGTAGGTTGGTTCGAGAATATTGATCGACGACCACGCCGTTCTCGATGGAGAGTCCAGAGCCTTCTAAATAGTCCGGGTCGAGCATTGTACCGACTCCCACCAGGGCCAGATCGCACGGTACCTGTTCGCCGGTGCTCAGTATTGCCGCTTCCACGCGCCCTTGCCCCAGAAATGCAGAGATCCCAGTCTTCAGGCGTAAGTCCACCCCCTCTTCGCGATGGATGTTCGCATACAGCCCGCCGATCTCCTCGCCCAGGGCGCGCTCCATGGGCACGGCCAGGGGCTCGATCATGGTGACTGCCAGGCCGTGCTTGCGGAAGGCCGCCGCTGTTTCGGCCCCGATAAAGCCCGCGCCCACGATCAGGACGCGAGGCGAGCCGGCCATGGCAGCGGCGATGGTGCTCGCATCGGCCAGGGTGCGGAGCGTATGCACGCCGGGCAGATCGGCGCCCGGAATGCGCAATATACGTGGCCGAACCCCGGTCGCGATCAGCAGTTTATCATAGCGGATCTCGCTTCCATCACTCAGTTCCACCGTGTGCTCTGCCGGTGTCAGGTGAACGGCACGCGTGCCGAGTCGGAGTTCGATACTTTGCTCGACATAATACTCGACTGGGCGAAGAAATGCCTGCTCGGGGGTGGACTCGCCCAGCAGGATACCTTTGGAGAGGGGGGGCCTTTCGAAGGGACGATCCGGCTCGGCGCCAACCAATACAATCCGTCCCTCAAATCCCTCACGACGCAGGGTTTCGGCAGCCCGTCCGCCCGCCTGGCCCGCGCCCAGGATGACAAAAGTCTCCGTGCTCATTCCAAATCCTCTCACCGGGCCAAACACTCAGCCCCTTTCTGTCAGTGTACGGGGTGGAGGATGGTGCAATTCGCTACGCCCTTACACGATGCTCCAGCGGAACCAGCGAATCCCAGCCCAGACGCACACGACGGTGTAAGCACAACCGGCCACAATCGCCCACCATGTCTCGCCGGTCCAGGTGTGCGGCTGCATCGCCGCGGCCAGCATCGTGGTCACAGTTCCCCCCGGCGACCACCGAGCCACGGTCTCGAACGTTTGCCCGAAGACGTTAAAATGGGAGAGCAATCCGAGCCCGACGAGGGGGATCAAGACGAATCGCCCCATGGCATTGATCGTATCCGCGGATGTCACCAAGCCTGCAAATGCCTGGCCGATGCTCAGGTAGAGCGCTGAGCTGAGCATCGCCACCGCGATCGTGAGCACGTACCCACCGATCGACAAGGAGATGTTCTCGAACACCGCACCGGCAACGAGCACGACTACGGCCATGACCAGGATGGCCCCAACCTGGACCACAAGGCGACTGCCCATGATGGTCCAGGTTGGGGCCGGGGTCACGCGCAGCCGTTGAAAGACCCCTTTCTCGCGATCGCGCGCCACGCTCAGCGAATAGCCGAGTACAGCGAGCGCGCTCATACCGACCATGATGGCGACCGCCAGTCGCACCGTGGGCGCTCCCAACGCCTCGGTTCTGGCGCGCTTGCCGGCAAAGAGGGCGTACAACACGATCAGCGGCAACGCGAGACTCAGCAGCCAGGCTCGCCCGTTGCGCACTTGCACGCTGCTATCCGCCTGGAGCAAGGCCACAAACGCGCTCGCCGGCGACGGTGCGCGCCCGCGGGTTCCGGCTGGGGCACTCATTGACGCACCGCGCTTCCCGTAAGGCCGATGAAGACATCCTCTAAGGTGACCGGGCCATGCGCCGCTTTGAGGACGCGGGGATCCTCCTGGTGCTTCTCGATCAAGCCGCGCGGTGTGTCGACGGTGACGATCTTGCCGTCATCCATGATGGCTACGCGGTCGCACACGGCCTGAGCCTCTTCCATGGAATGGGTGGTAAGCAGAATGCTGCGGTCGCTCTGGCGCATGGTGTCGAGGCGCTCCCACAGCTGCCGGCGCGCCTGGGGATCCAATCCCGCCGTCGGCTCGTCAAGTAAGACCAGGGGCGGATCATGGATCGTGGCGATAAGCAGAGACAGCCGCTGTTGCTGACCGCCCGACAAGTGCCGGAATCGCTTCCGCGCTTCACCCTCCAGGCCGATGGCGGCGAGTTGCAGGCGAATCTCGACTTTGGTGAGTACCACCCCATAGAGGCGGGCATACAGGTTGACGATTTGAGAGATGGTCAACTCCGCCTGAAAACTGGTCGCCTGCAACTGCACGCCCATGCCGGCCTTCGCGGCCGTAGGATCGGTCCGGATGTCAATTCCGCCAATCACGATGGTGCCCGCGGCCGGTCGCAGCAGCCCTTCCACAGCGCTGAGTGTGCTGGTCTTGCCGGCCCATTCGGGCCCAGTAAGCCGAAGATCTCACCGACTTTGATCTCCAGGTTGACCCCATTCACGGCGCGCTTGGCTCCATAGGAGACAACGAGATTTGTGACTTTGAGCGCAAGGACCACGTCATTTGGCTTCTCCCCGATATGCTGTGTAGTCATCGTCGCTCCGAGTGAAGGCATGTCACGATTCCTCCATAATTCCTAGTCGGTTAGCAGATCTGGTCGTGGCGGCGCCGGCACCTCGCCATAGCGCTTGGACAACCGATTGCCCTCCATCACGCGATCCACCATGGTCACAACTACCCCTCTCACGCGGGTAACGTGACATCAATTTGATGTGGCTTCCACTCCTCGTCAACGGAGAGGCGACGCCGTGCGGGTGCGCGGAGTGCCGGCGGACCCCGGCGGCGGATAGACCGATCGCGCGATGGTGGCGGAGAGCCACCCCATCCACCAGCCAAAGCAGAATAAGTTTACCCCGCGTACGGTAGCGGAATCGCCGCGCTTCCTCACCGCAAGCAGTACGCCTATCCACGCGTTTGCGCAGCCCACGCTGTAGGTCTTGTATGATCTTCTCCAGTATCGCATGCCGGCCTCTTCTTCTATTGCAATAGGTGCCGAGCCGCCCGGCGAGACCTTTACCCCTTGGCGCCAAGCCGATAGGCGATCATCTCAGGATGCCGCGTCTTGGTCAGCGGGATGCCGAGGCCGGCCGGCAGCGTGTTCCCGACGAGCGCAGGCGGCGACTCCGAGTAGCCCGGAAGGTGCGGCGCCCAGACAATCGACCCATCCTTGCGCGAGAGCGCAACGATCTCGCCGGTGAGGGTGGCCGTGAACACCAGGTCGTTCGCCACGGTAGCCCCGCCATTTGGCAGCTGTGGCAGTTTCGTGGCCCACAGTTGCTTGCCGCCGGCAACGGTGAGAGCAACCATCTCTCCGGCGCCCCGCAAGAAGTTCGCCGTACCCAAAGTGGTCTTCGCATTGGCGTAGGTGGTCGGCACATTGACGACGGGCACATACACCACGCCGCCGGCAACCGCCATATTGGTCTCCACACCGCCCGCTTCTCCTGGATACAGCGTATACGGGGTCTTCAGATGGAGTTTGCCGGCAAGGGCGAGCTGATCGTCGCGGTCGTGACCATTATGGATGCCTACCGCGGTCTTCCACAGCAACTTGCCGCTTGTGGGATCGAAGGCGAACACGAACCCGCCTTTGCCGGCGGCAAGCACCACCGGATGCCCGGCCGCGGCGGTGTAGATCGGCGATATCTGCAAGTCCCAGTCGTGGAAGTCGTCGGGGAACGCCTGGTAGTACCATTCCAACTTGCCGGTCGCTTGACTGAGCTTGACGATGCTATCCGTATACAACTCCCGACTGGGGGTCGCCTGGGCCTGCTGTTGCGAGAGGTAGGGATTGCCGATCCCCGCGTAAACGGAGTGATCCGGGCCGATCAGGAAAGGATCCCAGGCGCCGCCCGCGGGCGCCGGGAGCTGCCGGCCAATCTTGTCCTCAACCGTCTGGAAGCTCCAGATCGTGGCGCCGGTATCGGCATCGAGGGCATAGAGGATACCCCCGCCAACCGTGAGCGCCGAGGAGACGAAGACCTTGCCGCCGGCCACCTGCGGGGCAATGTCGAAGCTTGCCTTGCCTGTCGCGAGATGCGTGTTGTACCAGAGTTGCCGACCGGTCTTGGCGTCGAGGGCGAAGACTCCCGTGGCCGTGACGCCGTAGATCTTGCCATTGCCGATCGTCACGCCGTTCGGCCCATAATCCGGGGAGTTGTACCGGTGCGTCCAGAGCACCTTGCCGGTCGCGTACCGCACCGCTATGACGTTCGACGCCCCATCCTGCACGTAGGCGATGCCGGCGGCGAGCACCGGATTGGCGACGTCCGCGCCGTTTGCGCCGGTGCCTTTCAGGGGGAGCGTCCAGGCAATCCCCAGCTTCGCCACGTTTGCCGAGGAAATCGCCGAGTGCGCGACACGAGTGTTGTACAGGTTCCCGTTCGGAGAGGGCCACTCGTCGGCATAGCGGATATCCTCGACGGGGGCGCCGGGCGGCACGGACGGTGCCGCGCTCGCGGCCGACGCTGCGCCCTCCGCCGTGTGCGGCGCGCTACTCAGGGAGAGCGAGCCGGCGAGCGCCAGGGCTGCCGCGATGCGTACCCATGTGTCGCGTCTCTGCATTGCCGGCATTTGGAGCCCCTCTCTACCTTTGTGCTTCTCTACATGAGCACTGTTCGACCAGGTCGGTCATCGGGGAAAAGTGATATCACCGTGCTAGATGATAGCAGCATGCTATACTTCCCGCAAGTGGAAGGAGAGAGGGTTGGGCGGCTCAATCCGCGCCGGTGGGCTGCAGTGGGTGCATCCTCAACCGTGGTCGTGACGATGCACCTCCGCCGCGCGCCGTGGCGGCCGATCTCGTACTACGGAAGGCGCATGCTATGCTGGAACCAGCGGCTATGCGCGATGGAGATGGAGGCGTGGCGTGGGCACGGTGTTGATTACGGGCGCGGGCGGCTATATCGGCGGGCGCCTGACGGCGCGCCTGCTGGAGCAGGGCGAGCGCCCCCGTTGCCTTGTCCGTCCCGGACCGGGCCTTCGCCGCCTACCGGAGGGCGTGGAGGCGGTTACCGGCGACTTGCGGAACCTGGACAGCCTCGTCGCCGCTACACAGGGTGTTTCCTCGGTGATTCATCTGGCCGCGGTGGTGGCCAATCTCAAACAAACCAAGACCGTAAACTATCGAGCGGTCAACGACGTGGGCACCGCCAACCTCATACGAGCGGCCAAGCAGTCGGGTGTGACTCACTTCGTGCATCTGGGCGGACTCAATACGATGACCGGCGAGGCGGATTCCTATATCCGCACCCGCCATAACGGCGAATCGCATGTGAAGGCCGCGGGTATTCCCTACACCATTCTGCAGCCTTCTATTCTGTTCGGGGCGGGCTCGCAGTTCTTCAGCGCTCTGGCCGGGTTGGCGCGTCGCGCTCCGATCATCCCCGTTCCGGGGAACGGCAAACTACGGTTTCAGCCAATCTGGGTCGAGGATGTAGTGACCTGCCTAACGACGGTGCTCCGTGAGGGGGGACGCGACGAGACGATAGAGGTCGGCGGGCCGGCGTATTACAGTTACGACCAGCTTATCGACCTGATATGCGCCACATTGGGGAAGCGGCGCATAAAGCTGCACGTGCCCCTCGCCCTGGTCAAGCCTGGTACGAAGGTGCTTGAGCGGCTTCTCCCCAGTCCGCCGGTGACCACGGCTACCCTGGAGTTGTTCGAGAGCGGTGATAACGTGACGGCTCTCGACGCGGTACCGGCACGGTTCGGCTTCCAACCACGCCCCCTGGAGGAGACGTTGCGCGCGGAGGGGTTGTAGAACGGTTGGACCGGTTGCGCGTGCTGCCCGACCTTTGGCGACTTGGCCGGTTTGCGGCCGGCCACCAGCGCCAACGTCGCGGCACGAGGGGCAGGATATGGCGGCAAATCCAGCCCAGGATAAGGAGAACTCGCTCGTGTCGTTTGGTCCAGCGGAGGCCATAGGCGCGGCGGAGCGCGGGCGGAAGGAGCCCGATCGCGGGCAGCGACGCCAACCACAGCAGTGGATAGGTGATCGGCGGCCATGCCGGGTGGAGGATTTCCTGGACCAAACGATGCCCCGTGGCGCTTGGGGTGTGGACATCACCGGCAAGCATCAATGCCAAATACCGGTCCAAAGCCGCCGCGTCGGTCGGCAGCCGCTCCAGCGGCACGCGCAAGATAACGCCAACCGGCACGGCATCCGCCAGGAAGCGCTCCCGTTCCTCGGCGCTGAGCGGGCCGACAAATAACTCGTAGGTTCGCGGCAGCGCATAGAGCAGGGAGGCGAAGACCCAGACGAGCAGGTCGGGATCCAGCGCCTGATAGGGCGTGCCGGCCGAAAAGGAGCCCGTAGAGGAATCGAGGGTTCCGGTGACCTTACCGTGGATCGCGTTCACCTTGCGGGCCGTGCGTTCCATCTCCTCTGATCCGCTGAACATCAAGCCTTGCATGACGCCGATTGTGCGGCCAAGGCGACGGAAGCGAGCCAGAGGATCGTCGAGGAATCTGCTATGTTCGGCCACTCCGGCCGCTACCTTGGGGTGCGCGAGTTGCATCAGAATGGCGGGCGCCCAGCCCAGCACCACGACTCGTTCGCGATTGACTCTTTGTAGTACGGTGACTTCTTCCTCGGCCGGGCGGCGATGCTGCTGGAGAACCAATCTCATTGGGCGGCGAGGACAGGCACGCGGCCGAATCGCCGCTCCCGGTTCCGAAAGTCGCGAACCGCCTCCTCCAGGTCGGCTGCCGTGAAATCCGGCCAGAGGCGTGGGATAAAGGCCAATTCGGCGTACGCGCACTCCCAGAGGAGGAAGTCGCTCAGCCGTTGCTCACCGCCGGTGCGAACCAA
>JAICHN010000061.1 GCA_025924845.1 Chloroflexota bacterium
GGCGTCCAGTACCAGGGTAAGTTCCCGTGTGGTGAGGGAGAGCGGCGACCGCGACTCCAGATGGAGCATGGTCGTGCATACGCCCCCGTGGTCAACCGTGATTTCGCGCGCCGCGCCTGTATTGCCGACCCGATATGTACGTGCCTGCTGGTCCATCATATATCCTCGCCGCCGCTACTCCCTTTTTCAGGCCACGATCAGCAATGCGCAGGCATGCGCGGGCAAGGTGAGTGATGCCTGGCGCCCACTATCGACCGGTGTCGCGGCGATCGCTCCGGCGTGGCTGGTATGGAGAACGGCCGTGCGGCCCCCCAGATCACCCAGATCTACGGTGATCGGCTGTTCCTGTGTAGTCCAGTTAGCGAGGGCCATGGCCAGGCGTCCGTCTCGGGCCTCCCAAAGGGCATGCTCCACGGCGTCGACCGCATTCGCTTCACTGTCGAACGTCCAGGCCACGGTGTTGATGTCACTTACCGGTAAGGGACGCCGCATTCGGCCAAAGAGAAGGAAGTCCTTACCTATCCCTCGCCGGAGCACCGTAGCGTTGCGTAGTACGGCGTAGGCCGCCTCCTGATCACCCTCCGGCTTGTCCCAGTCCATCCAGGGCTCGGCAAATATGCCGTGCCGCGGGGGATCCCAGTTCTGCAAGCGCCCGTCGGCCCCCATATGACAGCCCATGACGTCGCCCAGGATGAAGGCGCGGGCAAACTTGAGGACCAGGAAATAGGGATTCGGCGCCGCGCCAAACATCGACTGAGTCATGATGTAGTCGTGGTAGAGGTAGTAGTAGAGCGGTACGAAATCGGTACGGAAATCCGGCCGGATATCGCAGATCACAAACGACTGCAGGAAATATTCGCTGCAAGGCGTTTCCACCGACCAGGCGCCGTCCCACCGCTCTTGATCGGCGCGCTCTCGAAGTTGGGCGAGTAAATCTTCCATCTCCTCGGTCATCCAGTGGCCGGGGGCGGGGGGGTGGCGGTGCTCGGTCGAATAGCAAGGAAACGTGCTGCATCCTACATTTTGGTCCAGGATCTGGATCCAGGTCAGGCCATACTCTCGAAGCGTCTCTGCGTAATTCCAGAGTAGTTCCTTGGTACGAGCCGACCCCAGGCACCCGGTATGGCCAGGTCGCCAGACCTGATCCCAGGGCGATGACCATGGGCCCCCATCGGGCAGCCGGCAAATGCTTGCCGAACCACCCTGTTCCGCGAAGAAGGCATCACCGCGATAGCCCGACCATTTATGCGCGGTGACCCAGCGTGTGCCATTGCAGTACGTGCCGATATGCCAACCGCGCTCACGAGCGGCGGCGCTAAAGGCTTTGAGTGACTCCACGCCGCCGGCCGGTGGGAAGCAATCCGGATAGACCCACGGACCAGGCCGCTCCCAGGACATGATCACCGGGGTCAGTGGTCCTCCTACACGCTCCGCCACCCGATCGAGGTACGGGAGCGCGTTTTCATAGGGGGTGAATTCAGGATGGGTACGAGTTGGTCCGGCATCGACCTCGCCCTGGATGCGCATCACGATGTGGAGGGGTGAATCGACCAGCCATGCCGGCAGGTCGCGGCGCTCGGCCAGCGGAGTGCCGGCCCAGTGTTGTTGCAGTGCCCAGTCGCGATAGATCTCCGCCGCATCATACCAATCACCCTGGAATCCCTGCATGGCTACCGTGTATCCCAGGTCATGACTTCCCGCCGTGGTCCAACCGACTACATGGGCGATCCCCAGGCGCAGTCCGGGATCGCGATGCGCCGGCTTGATCTGTTTGATCCCACCGGTAACGTCGCGGCAAGAGAGAAGGATTCCGGCATACTCGTCGTAATAGGCAAGCATCTGGGCAAAAGTCAGCCCCGGATAGTGGGATGAGTCACCATTTTCCGGCAGAAGGTGCCAGAGATCCGGGAAGTCAGGTGGAAAGTGATGGGGGCGCAGCTTTTGGTGCAGAAGGCCGAAATAGAACGGTTGCAGCAATTTGCTTGCATCCGGATCGCCGCCCATCGCGTAGGAGACGACGATGTACGGAAACTGCACATTGAGGATGACGGCAGGTTGGGGCATGGTGAGGTTGAGTTCCCAGAGGATTGCCGGGTCATTGTGACCGGCCCGCGCCGTCACCACGGCCGATAGGTCCAGGGCGCCGAGGTGCTCATAGGCTATACGGATTTGATTGCCCGCCACGTCGGTGGTATGGGCCAGGGCAACACTACCGGCCTCCAGAGAGGAAATTTCCTGTAACCGCTGTTCGTCATCCAGGTACTGGATGACGAACAGAGGGAAGTCACCATGATTTGGAACGAGGAATTCCTGATCGGGGACATGAGCGGCGTGAAAGGACGCCAGGGCGCCGCTCCGCTCATTGAGGGACACCACACAACTCGCCGTTCTCAGTTCCATGAAAGTCTCCTGATCTGTCTAACTGCACGGGCGGCAGTCGCGGCCCGCCCAACCAGAAGTGCTTGGCGACTTAGCGGCCTGCCCCGAGGGTTGTTAGCCCTTGATCGCTCCCGCGGTCAGACCGCTCACGAAGTAGCGCTGCATACTGATGAACAGGACGATGGGAGGTATGGTGATCAGCAGCATGGAGGCAAACATAAACTCGGTTTGTTGGCCGTACTGACCAATGAAGGGAATCACGGCGAGCGGTACCGTGCGCATGGAGTCCTCAGTCATAAACAGTAAGGCGAGCAAAAACTCATTCCACGACGAGACCGCCTGAAAGATGGCCACGGTAACCAGCGCCGGCTTCACGAGAGGCAGCACGATCGAGACAAAAATGCGGAGGAGCGCCGCGCCGTCAATGCGGGCCGCTTCTTCCATCTCACGGGGAACTGAGTCAAAGTAATTCTTGAGGAGGAGAATACCAAACGGCATGGCGAAGCCGGTATAGGGAAAAATAAGCGCACCGTAGGTATTGAAGAGATGCAAGACCCGCTCAGTTTGGAAGAGCGGGACGAGCACGACGACTATGGGCAGGGTCAGCCCCATCAGAAAGGCCATGTACAAAAAATCTCTGAGCAGGAAGCGCATACGGGAGAATGCATAGGCAGCTAAAGAAGCGCAGGTCAGCGTGACCACCGCCGTCGCCGCGGTCACGATGAGGCTGTTCTTCACATAAGTCAGCAAGGACGTTCCACTTATCACATCGGAGAAGTTGGACCAGACGGGGTGTGCTGGAAAGACGCTGAGATCACTGGTGGACGTGCCCGGCGCTTTCACCGCGGTGCCCAGGGCAATAACCAGAGGGGCAAGGGCAATCACGGCCGCGGCGATCGCCAGGATGTAGAGACAGAGCCGCCAAAGGCCGCGGGTCAGCCTGTACTTCGCCCTCCGTTCAGCCATGCTCGATGTCTCCTCTCGCCGGCTCCAACTGCTCTACGTCCGCGATGCCGCCTTGGTAGGCCGGTGTTCCCCTCCCGTCAGAGTGCATCAGTAGCCCTGGTAGCGCCGGTAGAGGCGCAATTGAATCACGGTAATAATCAGACTCAACGCGAAGATCACGACGGCGATGGCGCTGGCGTATCCTTGTTGGCTCAGGGTAAATGCTTGAGTGAAGACAAAGACGGATGGTAGTTCGCTCTGGTAGGCGGGACCCCCTTCGGTCAGCACATACACCAGGGTAAACTGGCTCAGGGTGCCTATGATGCCCAGAATGGTGAGCGTCACGGTCTGGGGGAGCAGCAACGGTAGGGTGACCGTACGGAGGCGTTGCCACGGCGTCGCTCCATCGACCTGGGCCGCCTCCATGATCTCTCCTGGAATCGTCTGCAAGCCGGCCAGGTAGACCATCATCTGAAATCCGACTCCAGACCATAACGCCACCACGACCGCTGAATAGATTGCCAGGGTCGGATCGCCAAGCCACGCCCTCTTGAGGCTATCCAGACCGAGCAGGCCTAGATAGCTGTTCAGTACTCCCACGTCTCCCTGATAGATCCAACCCCAGATCTGTCCCACGACAATCACCGACACCGTGGTAGGAAGAAAGAAAATGGTGCGAAAGAATGTCGTCCCCCGCAGGCGCTGGTTGACCAGCAAGGCGAGCGCCAACCCGATGACCAGGCTCAGTCCGACCCCGACCACGATCCAGATTCCGGCGTTGCGCAGGGTGATAAAGAAAATTGGGTCCGCGGTAAGTTGACGGAAATTATCCAGGCCGATAAAAGTCTTATCCGGGCTGAGTCCATCCCAGGAGAAAAGACTGAGATAGAACATGCTCAGCAGGGGGTAGAGGACCACCGCCGCGTAAATGAGCAGAGCAGGCAATATAAAGAGGAGCCCGGCGTTGATACCCCACCGCCGCGCCCACAGACGTAGGGCCCGGCGCTTTGGCGGCAATGAGACGAAACGGGTGCCACTTTCAAGCTGTTCAAGTGGTTGGCTCTGCATACGCTACGGCTGGCCCTCTCGATCGGTGGTCGCCCAATCTCTGTCCCGCGGCAAGCGGGCGGCCCGGTCTAACTTCACGACATCCGGATCGGTCCGCGCGGACGCGTCATGCCGTCGCCGGGCGCACGCCGGCACCCGCCCTGTTCCGGCCATTCCGGTCGGCGCCGGAATCAACCGATTCCGGCGCCGCAAACGACCATCACCTACATATGTGCCCGTGCGGGTACTCCGCCTTTACTGTTTCGCCGACTTGTCGTGCGCGGCCTGTACGGCGCCCAATGCCTTGAGTGGGTCCATACCGAGGGTGGAGGCGTTGGCGATCGCGTCCTCTGTCGCCTTTTGGAGGTCCGCGGTGAGTTGCGCCCCGTAGCGCACCACGGCGTGTGAAATCTCCCCAAGGAAGTAGTTCTCGATTGCCTGGTAGTGCGCGTTGGGTTGCGGCTGAGGCTTCATACCTTTACGCGAGGGCAAGAAGCCGCTCTTATCCACCCAGGTCAGCTTCTGGCCGGCATCGGCCTGCCAGGCTATAAAGTCAAAAGCGGCCTGCACGTTCTTCGACGTCTTCGCGATAGCCGTCATCATGTTCGTGGTCGCCCAGAGGCGCCCCTTCTTGAGACCCGCCGCCATGGGCGGGAGCGGCATCACGCCCAACGTGTTGCGGATCTTCGTGGTCGGGGCCGCGAACCCAGACAAATCCCAGGTTCCGCTGTTGTACATCGCGGCCTTACCGCTTTCAAAGAGCGTGATCGCTTCCGGATACGCGGTCGTTCCCCAAATGGAGCTGGAGAAGATGCGATCCTTCTGCATTTGCACCAGGATTTGCAAGGCCTTGACGATGCCCGGATCGGTGAACTTGGCCTTGCCTTGCAGCGCGGCATCCCATTTACCGGGAGCGGTTTGCTCCACCAGCATCCGGAGCCAGTCGAAATTCGGCCAGCCGTCCTTGGCGCCCCACGAAATGGGAATGATGCCATGGCTATTGAGCGTATCGGCGATTTCCTTGAGTTCCGCGTAGGATTGCGGCGGCTTGAGGTGGTACTTCGCAAAGATTGCCGTATTGTAATAGAGGCCGGTACCACACTCCAGGCCGACCGGCAGCGCGAACATTGACTTATGCAGAGGATCCGCGGACAGGGTCTGGCTGATCGCCAGCGGATAGAATTGACTCCGCCAATTAGCGCCCCAGCGCTTCGCCGCCAGGTTGTCCAGGGGCAGCATATAGGGCACATATTCGGTGATCAACGGTCCAGGCTCGAGCTCAACCGTATCCGGGGCGTTGCCACCCGCGAAGGACGTCTTCAGGGCAGTGACGTAATCCGGATAATTATAGACCGTGGTGTCAATGGTCACGCCCGGGTGGCTCTTCTCGTAGAACACCTTCACCGCGTCATTCGGCGAATTGTGTTGATTAGGTAAACCGGTAACGGCAATATTTACCGGCGGATCGCCCCAGCCCCACCAGGAAATCGTAGTCTTCGCGAACGCCTCACGCGCCAACGCTTGCGAGACGGAACTACTCAGACCGGGAACGGTCACTGCCGCCGCGGCAGAGAGACCAGTGGTCAAGAACGTCTTGCGCCTCATTCGAGTATCTCCGATTTCTCTCCGGATACAGCACATTCACCCTCAGGCCCTGTTCCGCATGGCTGGGCGACAGGTTCGCCGCCCGCAACACCTCCCTTCTCAGCTATCGGCCGGCTTGGGCCGTGTGAGCACCTCGAACGTCCTCTCATCCGTATGGGCCGGTGGGAAGAAACCCAAGCAGCCGCTTGAGGCGCGGATTGGCGTCGGCATAGACGTGTTCCGGCATCTGGTAGTTCATGAAGGGGAAGTACATGCTGTTGATGATACGCCTGCCGTAGCTCACCTGCGTGATGGCGCGGGTGCGCTCGCTGCGGTTGGGAGTGCCGCGATGCCAGACCTGATTATTGAAGATCACGGCGCTGCCGGCGGGGCCGAGACAGGGGACGACCTGATCTTCCCACTGGGTGCCCGCGATGACGGTGGGCGGCGCCGCGCCGAACAGGTGCGATCCGGGGATAAATTCGGTGGGACCGTGGGTCGGGTCGGTCACATCAGTCAGGTAATAGTTGGCGGTGAACAGCAACACGGGCAAGCGCACGTTGGTAGGCGGATCACCGTGCGTGACCAGGTAATGCGGTGGGTCATCCTGATGCCAGCGCGAGATTCCCTGGGAGCCGGGCGGGGTGGTAAAGGAATTGTTGTGGATCACGTGGCAATCCGGCGCCACCAGCGTTTCGGCGAAGGTAGCAATAGGCTCCATATCGAACAGACGGAGGTTGGCCTTGCTCGTCTCGAACAGCCGCTTGGCGATTGCCCCCGGCTTCAGGTCACGTACCTCGCGCTCCAGGTCCGCCTTCAACTCGGCCACCCAATCGGGCGGCAAGACGTTGTGTACGAAGATATAACCGTCGCGATGAAATTGCTCGACCCACTCCTTGATTTGCGTATCGGAGACGGTCTGATTCGCCAGATACATTGTCGCGCTCATCCCTGATTCCCTCCAGCCGCTGCCGCACACGGGGAAGACTACCTGCCCCAACGAGCTTGTGCTGTCCTGAGCAACCCAGAATACGTTTCTACAATCGATTCCAGATTGGATACCATCTTACCCGCCAGGTCAGGCCGTGTCAACACCGATCGCGGCGGGTGTTCAATGCGGTCGACCGGCGGAGATGATTGCCGATGTTGTACCCGCTGCCTCACGGGGCTTGCCGGCGTCCTCTTGGCAATCGTGCCCGGCTGTCTGACCATAAGCATCTGGGGACGGCGAAAGACCTGGAAAGGACGGAGTCCGCTGGGGAAAAGGCTTCGGCGCGTATGTCGCGCGGCGGAACCGCTCATGCCTACTGATCGTACTGGCGAACCTCGCTCTCCGTCGCCAGCATCCGATCCTCGCCGTCCAGAATCTGCTGCTTGACCTCGTCTCGCTTCGCGGTGACCGCGGCGTCGATCACCGCGGGGTCGGCCGCCGTGCCGGACGCCTTCATCGCGGCCCTGTTGGTCGCGTCCGTCACCAGAGCGGTGATGTCGGCATAATAGCCCGCGTTGTTGGCCACCACCTTTAGCGCCGCCGCGTCGTCCTTGAGCGATTGCACCAGATAGTCGATGCAAAAGCGGCGCGTGTCGGCCGCACTTGGCGTGGGAAGGGTGGCGCGATGCGCCGCCAAATCGCTGAGGAACGTCGCGGTGACCGTGCCTCCCTTGTTGCCGTAGGTGCGGCCCGCCGCGTGTCGGTCGTGATGGAGCATGATCGACCAGCCAAGCAAGGTGCGTCCCGCCGCCACGGTGCGTAGCTTCTTCCCGGTGAACTCCGGCAGAGCGGCCATGGTTTCAATCAGATCATTGTGCGGTTGATGGTCGCGCTCAAAGTCGCTGTCCGGGTAGTCCGGCTGTTCCGTATAGCGGGCGACCAAGCCCTCGATGCGGTAGCGTTCCACGGCGCTGGACATCTTCTTCGTATAATAGTCCGCGCCTTTGACATACTTTGGCGCTCTGACGTTTCCCGGCACGTTGAAGTGGGTGTCCAGCCGTTTGGCAAAGGAGTTGACCAGCACGATCAGCTTATTCAACGCTTTGGCCAGGTTCTCCTCGGCGATCAATTTGTCGTTGGCGGTGGCGGCAAGATTGGCGAACACGGTGTTGGCCGTACCGAGATGGGTGTCCGCGGCCAGCTTGGTCGCCGTAAAGGTGCTAAAGGTCTTTGTAACACG
Organism: Chloroflexota bacterium; assembly: GCA_025924845.1. The sequence goes on from JAICHN010000061.1 coordinate 8,127, forward strand.
TAGCATCTTCTTGGTTAGCCGCTTGGCGCTGTCCTGCGAGCGCGCTTTGAGCTTCTCGAACCGCGCGTCCATTTCCAGGATGAAGTCCACGATGGGCAGGGGGATGCTGGCGATCATGAGCCGGAAGGCGGGGCCTGCCTGCCTGGCGAACAAATGATGTACCTCATCTCCCGCCTGAAAGGCGAGTTCCGGCTGACCTTGAGGATCCAGGCGTGCTTCCATCCGAGGATCGGCCGGCGATTCGAGAGACGCCTCCTCCTCCCGTGACGCCCCATGCAGTGTCGCGCGATTCTCAGCTCGCGCCGTCTTGGCGTGTTCGAATGTGCGCTGTTTCCTCGCCTCCGTCATCCCGCGCGCCCTGTACGCGGATGAGCCGAGCACCGCCCGATGGGCGAGCCTCTCCCTACCCTGCTCCACCGGCCCGGGCAAATGCTCGGGTATGCCGCCAAAACCGGAATGCGCCTCGCTTTGGGGCTGTCCCTGCCCAAAAGGGAAACCGCCCGCCCCACCTTGCCGCGGAGTGCTCGCCGGCGGAGATCCACCTGATAGGAGCGCGGTAATCGGCACCCGATCGCCTATGAGGCGGGTCACGATGCCGGTCGAGTCGTCGTACTGGTCGCCCGGTTGCAGGACCTGGTGAAGAAGCTCCAGGGGGATCGCAAAGGCGCCCGGTCCGCCCTGCGTCTGTGTGATCTGGTCGGTCAGGAAATCCTTCTGCCACACCGCCCGCTGCACTGCCGGCGGCCGCGTTGCCGCGTGACGCTGGAGCAGCCTATTTACGGCCTGGTTACCCACCGTCCGCTGCAAATAGAGGAGGTAGGCGGTAGGATCGGCCGTCGCGGGGATAGAGCGCGTGGACGCCGCCTGACCAGACAGGATGGAGCGCCGGCTGCTTGTCTCTGCCGGCCTGGCCGCCGCCTGCTGGTCCTTCCCCATGGCCCCCCGCCCGGGTTCGCTATGTCAATCGACCTCTGCTCACCCTACCGAACGTATCCTCGGCCTGTCAAGATACGACGAGAAGTTCCCGCCTAGCCTGGGCAACGAAGTGAAGCATTCCGGCGCTCGTGGTGGACCTGGACGACTCGCCGCTTCTCGCACCGGACGCCCCGTACATGGTTCTACCCACCCGGTCGCCTCAGCCTCCTCCCAGTGCCGGCAGCGTGTGCGGCGCGGCGAGCAGGATGATGCCCCACCCGACAAGCACCCACCCCACTACCTTGCTGACTACCTCACCACTGGGCGCCGCCTTCTCGACCAAGATGACCGCCGCGATGACAGCCATCCAGGCGAGATTCATCATCCCGACCAGGAGGAGCACCAACATCAGTGGCCAGCAGGATCCCAGGCAGTAGACCCCTTGCCCCAAACCGGCCCGCACCGCGTACCGGCAGCCCCGCACCTGCCTGCACCGCAGCCGGCCCACGACCGTGCGCGGCGACCGGCACCGGCTCAGACACGCCTGCTTGGGCCACGACAACTGATACGCGCCCGCCACGACCAGCAGCACGGCTCCTACCCGTAGCGTCGTCATGCTCCCCGCCGGATGCAGGCTCTGGAGAGCCTGCACCAGCAGGTAGGCGACACCGCCGACCGCGCTCCACACCAGGAGATACCCGGTGAGAAAGAGCACGGATGCCCCTACCGACTGCCCCGTGGCGCGCATCCAGCGGTCAAACCTCCGGACGACGGGGACCACCGACGGGACCATCATCGCGACCATCATGACCGACCAGGTCACCATAAAATCGCTCAGGCTCATCGACATCGCGCCCGACATGGCCATTTGGTCGCGCGCCGCCGGCATCGATGACTCGGTCAGCACTCCCAGGCGCATATCCGGTATCGCGGGCCGTGCGCTGAGCAGCCAGGCGCCGCCGGCCAGGCCCAGGAGGATCGCCGTGAAGGCGCCGCGGGCCGGCAGTAACGTACCGGCAGGGGCACGAGTCAGCCCGTCGCTCTTCCTATCCATCACGCTCAGTCCTCGTATTCGTCGTGCCGGCGGATCCAGTATCCCCCGCGATCCCCCTCGTCGCGTCCTTTCGGCACGAGGTCGAGGTAGTGGTAGGCGACGTTCACCATGTCGAGGCCGCGCGCGTAGGTGGAATACGTGTGGAAGATCCGCCCTCGGCATCCTTGAAGAAGACACTCACCCCAGGCTGCTCCGGTCCAACCTTCTGCATCGTATAGTTGTAGTCGGCCTTCTCGGCGACCTCTTGAGCCGTGAACGAGACGTGGTAATCGAAGTTGAAGTCGCTCTTGCCCGACGAGAACCACGGGAAGGTCCAACCCATGCGCTGCGCATAGGCGGTGATCGTCTCGTAGGGCGCGCGCGAGACCGCGACCAGCGTCACGTCGCGGTGATTCAGGTGGACGACGATGCCGTTGAAGTTGTCCGCCCAGAAGGAGCACGCGTGGCACGCCGCGTCGGCCGTCCAGGAGGTCGACGGGGAGGCCGTGGCCGGGTCGAACATCGCATGGTAGACGACGAGTTGGTCGCGGCCGTCGAAGAGTTCGGCCAGGGTTCGCCGCCCGTTCGGTCCCTCGAAGACGTACTCCTTGTCCACCGCTTCCCACGGCAGATCACGGCGCTTTTGGCTGAGGCGATCGCGGAGGCCAGTGAACTCTTTCTCTTCCGCCAAGAGCTGCTTGCGTGCGACGAGCCACTCCTCGTGCGACGCGACCGGATGCTGTGTCAAACTCGTCATGTCCTTTTCTCTCCTATTGTCATGCCGCTCAATGCCGCGCCGGCGCGCGCCATTCCGGCGATACGCCAATCCGATACGCTTGCGTGGTCTCTTTTGGTTCCCTCCCGCCTTCATTCCTCCACGAATGTCTTTAAGCGCTCAAGAGCCTCATCCCATTGGCGCGCGATGTGATCAAGGTAGCGGCGCGCCTCATAGACCCGTTCCGGCTCAATCGTCCAGATCCGTTCCCGCCCCCGCTGCGTGTCATAGACGAGGCCGGCCTCGGCCAGGATATGCAAGTGCTTGGTAATCGCCTGCCGTGTCACCCTCGAGCCGGACGTCAGACGGGTGATCGATTGGGGGCCGCCCGCGCCGAGGCGGTCCAGCAAGGCGAGCCGCGTCTCATCGCCGAGCGCCGCGAAGAGCGGCGCCGGGTGGATGAGGTCGGCCGCTCCCAGGTTAGGTCGCGACATAGTGGGCGATGTTCCTTAACTGCTCGTCCCAGCCGTGGTCGTTCCGCTGCAAAGCGGCGGCTCGATACGCGGCCGGGAGCCCATCGAAGCCGGACTCGACGACGGTGAGCCGCGTGCCGTTGCCGCTGTCCGCGAGGTGGAATTCGACCAGGGTGGTCGGATCGTCCGCGTAGTTCACGTCGGTCTCGACGGCCTGTGGATGCCAGCGGTACGAGAACAACTGCTCGGGTTCTACCCGCTCGACCATGATCGCCAGGGTCAGGTGCTCGTGGCCGGGACTGGTAATCCGGCCGGTGAGGCGCGCGCCAGGCGCGAAGGCGCCTTTCAGTGCCATCCCAAACCAGGCGCCAAACTGGTCCGCCTGCGCCAGCGCCCGCCAGACCCGCGATCGCGGCGCGCGCAGGTCGATGGTCTTTTCGATCCGATCCGTACTCATATGCAACCTCCTGATTGCATAATACCACCCCATGCTGATAAATGCAACCCTTAGGTTGCATTTATCAGTGAGAAAGGTCGGCGAGCGAACCCAACCTTCGGGAAGCCACTCCTTCCCTCGCGATGTGTCACCATAAAGTATGAGCCTCCGGCACACGATCGCTCTGACAAGGAGACACGATGAACACGCGGATGGACAACCCTGTGATGGACCTGCCGCGCACCGCCGAGGCGCCGCGGGCGCTCGGGAAGGCGGACGGCGCGTCACCTATCCTGGTCACCGGCGGCACGGGCACGCTCGGGCGCCGCGTCGTCTCGCGGCTGCGCGACGCGGGCCACAACGTAAGAGTGCTCAGCCGACACTCCCACCAGGCGGCGGACGGCATAGAGTACGTGACCGGTGATCTGCTCAAGAACCAGGGGATCCAGGAGGCGGTGGCCGGCGCCGAGATCATCGTACACTGCGCGGGCGGCCGAAAGGGGGACGACGTGGCAACCCTGAACCTGGTGCGGGCCGCGTCGCGGGTCGGGACGCCGCACCTGGTGTTCATCTCGGTGGTCGGCGTCGACCGGATCCCCGTAGTCAGCGGCGTCGATCGCGCGATGTTCGGCTACTTCGCATCTAAGCGTGCCGCCGAGCAGGTCGTGGCCGACTCCGGCCTGCCCTGGACCACGCTGCGCGCCACCCAGTTTCATGAACTGGTCTTGATGGTGGCGCGGCAGATGGCCAAACTGCCGGTGGTGCCGGTGCCGGCCGGATATCGGTTCCAGCCGATCGCTGCCGGGGAGGTGGCGGAGCGGCTCGTGGAGTCGGCACTCGGCACGCCGGCGGGCCTGCTGCCCAACCTGGCCGGGCCGCGAGTGTACGAGATAGCCGAGCTACTACGCGAGTACCTGAGGGCTTTCCACAAGCGGCGGCCGATCGTGCCGATCCGCCTTCCGGGTCAGGCGGCCCGCGCCGTCCGGGCCGGCGCGAACCTGGCCCCGGATCGGGCAGTGGGTCGGCAGACCTGGGAGGAGTTCCTGGCCGAGCACGTCCGTCCCGGAGCCTAATTCGCAGGGTGTCCCCTACATTTTTACAGCCCCGCTGGTCACGCCGTTGACGAAGTATTTCATGGTACCCGCGACCAACAGCATGATCGGCCCCATGGTCAGAATGTAGGCGGCAAAGCCGGCCCCGCCCCCTGCCCCCGAAAAGCCGAACTCGCCCAGGAACGTCTGCAGTCCGGCTGAGACGGTGTACTTGTGATAATCGGGCAGCACCACGGTGGGCCAGAGGTAGTCGCCCCAGATGTTGATGCACATGAGGATGGCACCGGTCAGGAGGACGGGGATCGACAGGGGCGCCACCATCTTGGTGAGGATCTGCAGTTCATTCGAACCATCGATGCGCGCACTGTCGTAGATTTCCTGTGGGATGCCCTCGAAGAATACCCGGAACAGGAAGACAAGCAGTGGTTGGCTGCCCGCTGCATAGGGCAGGATCAGCGCTCCCCAGCTGCCGAAAAGCCCGAGCGACTTAATCTCCAGGAAGAGTGGGATCAGAGTCAGGGTCCAGGGAATCATCAGTAACCCGAGATAGGCATAAAAGACCAACTGCTTACCTCGGAACTTGAGTTGCGCGAAGGCATAGCCTCCCATCACGGCGGCGGGAATGCCGATCAGGATCGAGATGGCGGCGACCAGCACGGTATTGACCAAATAGCGCACCATGCCGTTCCACGCCGTGGCATAGTTACTGAAGTGGAATGTCCAGAGGAACGCGAAAGGATGCTGGGCGATTTGCGCATCGCTCTTGAGCGAATTTTCCAGCACGAAGACAAAGGGGACGTAGGTCAAGGCAATCAGGAGCAACGCCACGACGACCGCCAGCCAGCGATAGCGTGACGAGAAGATGCGCGCCCAGCGCGTCTGCCGGTGGGCGCGGGGGAGTTTACCCGCGGCATGCGGTATGTGTATCTGTTCTCTCACTCCTTCAATCGCCTCCTTGCTCGAAGACCTCCAGCTTTAGGCGGTCCAGCGTCCGTTCCACCCGGTCGCGGCTGTTCGTCCCTGCCATGCGACCATGGTCGCGGGCCCACCACGGATCTCATGTGCGCGGTCTCAGCAGACGGAAGAAGAGCACCGTGACTACGAGCATGCCTATAAAGAGCAGGGTGCCGATGGCCATGCCGTAGCCGAACTCATTGTCCTGGAAGGCGGACGTGTACATATCCAGGCCAGGCACCATCGTCGCGTTGCCCGGTCCGCCGTTGGTAAGCAAGAAAATGGGGATGAAGTTCTGTACCATGGTGACGCCTGCGATCACGACCACGAAGCGAATCTGCGGGATGCTGAGTGGGATATCAATCCGGAAGACACGGCCAATGCTGGTCGTGCCATCTATCCGCGCCGCGTCCTCGAGTTCGGAGGGGATCGCTTGCAGGCCCGCCAGGAAGACGAGAAACCCCAGTGAGGAAACCCAGGGAAAGCCAATCAATAGGATAGACAGCAGCGCCGTGTGGCTGCTGCTGAACCATTGGACGGGCGAGGCGGTGAAAAGGCTAAGCGCTGCATCGACCGGCCCATTGACCGGATTCAGCAGATAGGCCCACACGTCGATCAGCACCACCTGCGGGATGGCCAGGGGAATCACCAGCAAATACTTCACGCCGCCCGGAAGCCACCGGGTGGGCAGGGCGCGGATCAACTCGGCGCCCAGGAACGGAAACACCACCGAGATGAGCGTGCCGCCGCCCACCAGCAGCAGCAGGTTTTGCATCTCGACCCCGAAGATGGACGACGTCACGTAATCCCGAAAGTTCCGTAGTCCCACGAAGGTGGGCGGCGAGAAGCCGTTCCAGTCGGTCAGCGAGCCCTCGATACTGCGCGCGGCCGGATAGTAGCTGAAGAGAATGACCAGGAGGAGACTCGGCGCGAAGAGGAGGTAGCGCAGTGCTCCCCGGAGCCGCCTGCGTTTCCTGGCCGCCGCTATCCGCGGCCTTCGCAGCGGCACCGCCCGCTCTCGTAGCCCGCTAACGGGGGCCGGTGACTCCGTGCCGGTCTGAATCTCCATCTTGTCCTTTGCCTGGCTAGTCGGGAGGCCGGTTAGTGGAGCGGGCCGGCGCCCACCCCGGCGGGCCGCAGGACCACCGGACCGAGCAAGCCGTTCCGTTCAAGCGCGTCGAGCAAGTCCGGACCAGTGGTCGGCCCAGTCTGAAAGTAGGGAAGTCGGCCCGCGTCGCCCACCGCGCGGGATGCTGCCCGCGTGTTCACGACCCGAACCTGAATGTTGTTTTCGCCGGGCTGGAGGTACGCGCCGATCCGCGCCCGATAGGGCTGCCACGGCCGTTCAGCTGCCTTATGCCCATTCACAAACACTTCGGCCACCGAGCCGACCACGCCGAGGTCCAACTCCCAGTCGGTAGCCGACTCGTCATTGGTCAGGGTGAAGGTCCGCTCATAGAGCATCGGCCCGCAATAGTATTGGAAGGCCGTACCGGTGATCGTGCCGAGCGGGGCCGAACTCCAGGCACACTGGAAGCGCGGATAGTCGGTAAGCACATGGCCGGGCGGATAGGCGAGCGCCGCCAGTGTCGTCCCCTCGGGAAGGGCGATGTCCCCATCGGCAACCGGTTCAACCGGCACGCCGTCCGCATAGGCCCGCATCCCGGCGATGAGGGGGACGCGCATGCTGGTCGCACCTGGCGGTACATCAAGGCGGTACCAGGTCCAGCGATCGTTGCCGTGCTCCGATCCGGCGCCTGCCTCCCGCACATTGGCGATGGTGGTGAGGGGGCTGCCGTCCTCCTGACCCAACCGCAGCGTGAAACCCAACTGCCCGGTCGGGGTATGGATTCCCTTGGATACCTTCAGGAGGATCGTATTGACGCCGGGGCGCAACTCAATCGGCTGCGTGATGCCGAAGCCTTCGCGCATCTCTATATAGAACGGATGATCGTGGTACTCCACGATCAGTTCGCCATTCAGCCACAGCTTCACGTTATTGTCCGCCACCACGATGAGCCGGCCGGATAGCCGTTCGGGCGCTTCAATGTAGGCCAGGGCATAACCGGTAATCCACGGTTGCTTTTCGGTCATGAAGGCGCTATCCAGGTCGATGATCCGACCGGGAGAGCTGACGAATTGCCAGGCCTTCCCATCGGGTAGATCGTGCCGATGCCGGTAGGGATCGGCGGGATTGGCCAGGTAGGCGTCTTCGGGCGCGGCGGCGGACGTGCAGCCGCGATGGTTGTCGTTCGCATAGGGACCGGCTACCCATACATTGCGTATGGTCAGCCGCTCGCGGGAGATCCAGGTGCGTGGCCAGAAGTGGTCGTTGTACTCCGGCAAGGCCCAGCCGCGCGATTCGCCTTCGGCCCGGCTTGCGGCGGTTTGTTCGCGGGCGTAGGGCGCGAGCACCTCGTTTTCGGGCTTGAAGCGCCACGAACCGCCCAGTACCTTTGCTTCGCCACGCCCCGCCAGGGCAGGCTGATCGGCGCGCGCTCCCTGGTCGGGGCCGGCGCTCCGCGGGGCCGGGCTGCCCTCGGCGCCGCCATCGAACACCAGATAGAACGCATCCCACGGCTCGATCCGGCAGTAGACGCGGCCGGCGGTCGTTGCCGCGGACTCCACATACACCTCCTCGCGTTGCCCGGTGTCCGGTCGCCAGCACTGCACGTGGCCGCGGCCGTCGCAGCGCACCCAGGCGTCGCCCTCCTGGTCCGAGTCGTTCACCACGAGGAAGACATCGCAATCGTCTACCTTACGATGACTATAGCGGATAGCCGGCTGGAGCGGGCTCTCGACCTGGAAATCCCGGCCGACCTTGGCATCCAGCACGGCGGCGACCCGATCGACCACGGTATCCTTCTCGTTGTCATCGACCAGGATACCCGGTGCATCGGCGGCCTCGAACAGATCGTGCATGACGTCCCGCAACTCACTGTCGCCTACCCCCGCTTCCACCGAAGCGACGGCCCGCCGCCCTACCGCGATCACGACTCCCCCCGCCCAGGCCCAGGCCAGCAACTTGTGCGCGGATTCCACGCTCAGGTAGGTCATGGGCGGCAGCACGA